>CANGOK010000217.1 GCA_947455285.1 Beijerinckiaceae bacterium
GCCCCGCGCCTCGATGACCCGCTCGTCCACGCCCTCGAACCGTCCGCAGACGATCGCGACGCCCGGACCGTGGGCGAGTTCGCGCACACGTTCCTGCGTCAGGGGTCGCCCGCGCGGGGACATGAGCAGACGCGGGCGCGCATCGTCAGCGCCAAGCCCGGCATCGAGGCTTGCGGCCAGCACGTCGGCGCGGATGACCATGCCGGGACCGCCGCCCGCAGGCGTGTCGTCGACGGATTTATGACGTCCGAGCCCATGGTCGCGGATCTGCCGCGTCTCCAGCGCCCAGAGCCCACGCGCGAGCCCATCGCCGGAGAGCGACTGGCCGAGCGGGCCGGGAAAGAAATCCGGATAGAGGGTGAAGATGGTGGCGCGGAACATGGGGGTTTGTAGCACGGAACAGGGCTTCAGCCCTCCCCGTCTCCCGCTTCATCCTCACGCGCCTCGCTCTCAAGCGGCGGAACGATGGTGACGCGTCCGGCCGTCAGGTCCACATGCGGCGCGACGGCCTTGGTGAAGGGGTAAAGCAGGGTCTCGCCACCGCTGCCCGGGCGGACCTCCAGAATGTCGCCTGCGCCGAAATTCAAGACATTCACGACCTCACCAATCAGCTCGCCGTTCTCAAGATGAGCGGAGAGGCCGATGAGGTCGGAGTGGTAGTATTCCTCCTCCTCCGCAGGCGGCAGGTCGGCCTTGCGGATGTGGAGATCGATATTGACGAGGGCTTCGGCCGCAGAGCGGTCATCGACCCCCTCGACACGGGCGACGAACATGTCGTCGCGGATATGACGCAGGCTGCGCAGGGCGAAGCTGCGGGCGCCGTCGGCACTGAACAGGGGGCTGTAATCGCCGATGGCGACGGGATCGCCGGTGAAGCTTTTCAGCCGCACTTCGCCGCGCACCCCATGGGCCGCGCCAAAGCGCCCCACGAGCACGAGATCGCGCGCCGAGACTGGCGCAACGGGGGAAGGAGCCTTCGCCATCAGCGGACTTCTTGCTGGAGAATCCAGCTCCCCTCGAAAGGGGAGCTGGCGAAATGGCCTTACTCGGCGCTGGCGGCCTCGGCGGCCTCAGCGGCGGCGGCGGCGGCGGCAGCGCGCTCCTGAGCCTTCTTCTTCGGCTTGGCCTTCTCGGGGTTGTTGCGGGTGGCGCGCTTGCCAACGCCAGCGCTTTCGAGCAGGCGAGCGACGCGGTCGGTCGGCTGGGCGCCCTTGTTGAGCCAGTCCTGCGCCTTGGCGGCGTCGACGACGAGGCGATCAGCAGCGTCCTTGGCCTTCAGGGGGTCGAAGGTGCCGATGCGCTCGACGAAACGGCCATCGCGGGGCATGCGGGCGTCGGCGACGACGATACGGTAGAAGGGACGCTTCTTGGCGCCGCCGCGCGACAGACGGATCTTCAGGGACATTGGTTTTTCCTTTCAGTGAACGTTGAGGCTTCGGTTATTCGATCAATCACTTCTTTTTTCCGAAGGGATTGAAATTCGGCAGGCCGCCAAGGCCCGGAAGTTTGGGACCGCCAAGTCCCGAAAGACCGCCCGGCATGCCGGGAAGCTTCGGGGGCGCGCTGAAGGCGCCGGGAGGCGGGGCGTCGGGAAGCTTCGGCGCAGCGCCGCCACCCATCTGTTTCTGCATTTCGGCGATCTGCTCGGGGCTCGGCATGCCGCCACCCATGGCGCCGCCGCCAAGTCCAAACATTTCCGCCATGCGGCCCATGGGTCCGCGCTTGGCGCCGCCCATGGCCTTCATCATGTCGGCCATCTGACGATGCTGCTTCAGAAGCCGGTTGATGTCCTCGACCTTGGCGCCCGAACCCGCCGCAATGCGCTTCTTGCGCGAGGCCTTGAGGATGTCGGGATTGCGCCGCTCCTGCGGGGTCATCGACAGGATGATGGCGCGCTGGCGCTTGATGACGCGGTCGTCGAGATTGGCGCTGGCGATCTGGTTCTTCATCTTGGCGACGCCGGGCAGCATGCCCATGATGCCGCCGAGGCCGCCGATCTTCTCGACCTGAAGAAGCTGGTCCGCCAGATCCTCAAGGTCGAACTTGCCCTTGCGCATCTTGTCGGCGATGCGCTGGGCCTTCTCGGCGTCGATGGTCTGCGCCGCCTTCTCAACGAGCGAGACGATGTCGCCCATGCCCAGAATGCGGTTGGCGATGCGCGACGGATGGAAATCGTCGAGGTCTTCAAGCTTTTCGCCGGTGCCGATGAGCTTGATCGGCTTGCCGGTGACCGCGCGCATGGACAGCGCCGCGCCGCCGCGGCCATCGCCGTCGGTGCGGGTGAGGACGATGCCGGTGACGCCCACGCGCGTGTCGAAGTTGCGCGCGAGATTGACGGCGTCCTGACCGGTGAGGCTGTCGGCGACGAGCAGGATCTCATGGGGCTTCGCGGCCGCCTTGATCTGAGCCATCTCCTCCATGAGGGGCTCGTCGATATGGGTGCGGCCGGCCGTGTCGAGGATCACCACGTCGAAGCCCTGCAGGCGCGCGGTCTCTTCGGCGCGGCGGGCGATCTGGACGGGGTCCTGACCCGCGATGATCGGTAGGGTCTCGATGTCGAGCTGACGGCCGAGCACCGCAAGCTGCTCCTGCGCAGCCGGGCGCTTCACGTCGAGCGAGGCCATCAGGACCTTGCGCTTGTAGCGGTCGCGCAGGCGCTTGGCGATCTTGGCGGCGGTGGTGGTCTTACCGGCGCCCTGTAGGCCGACCATCATGATGGCGACGGGGGGCGCAGCATCTAGATTGATCGGGTCGGCGTCGGAGCCCAGCGTCTCGATGAGAACGTCATTGACGATCTTGATGACCATCTGGCCCGGCGAGACCGACTTCACCACATTGGCGCCGACCGCGCGCGCCTTCACCTTGTCCACGAAGGAGCGCACGACATCGAGCGCCACGTCCGCCTCAAGCAGGGCGCGGCGGACTTCACGCATGGCGGCGTCGACATCCGCCTCGCTCAACGCGCCGCGGCGCGTCAGCTGGTCAAAGATGCCGGAGAGCTTTTCTGACAGGCCCTCGAACATGGTTGCTCCTCGCATGGCCCCCAAGGGAGGCAGTTCGCCAAAGCCCCAAAGCAGAACGCGCCCGGGGGCGCATCGCGCTGCCGGGCGTTGACCCCCTGCCTCTCGGGCCGGTGGGTTGTCAGGTTTCAGGTCTCTGACGAGAACTCCGGGCTTTTAGGCCGGGAGGGTGGGGAGAGTCAAGGAAGGGGGCTCAAGCTTTACTGGAACTGATCTCCGAAGCCGATTCCAGCGCGCCGGCCGCTTTATCGAAAACGAGGGGTGCGCCGGCGCCAAGATAGATCGCGGTAATGACGTTCGCCGAGTCCAGAGCGACCGGCAACGCACCAGCGCAAAGCGCCAACAACGTCCGAGCGCAGATGTAAAAAACGCTGTTGTATGGTGGCGGACAACCGCCGCCATTACCGGCCGAAGCCCGAACCGCCGCAAGAATCTCGACAGAAGCGCTGCCTAAGACGCCCCACCAGTAATGGGCCGGAACGCCGCTAAGAAAGCTCATTCATCGAATGCGGTGGCTTCCATCACCAATCGCTCCCAATCGCATGATCCAAAGAAATCGTGAGGCAAAAGATTGGATCGCCGCAGCCACATTACGGAAACCGGCGAACTGAGCAAAAATGAGCGCTGCGTTAAGAGCCATCAGCGCAACGAAAAGGGCGGCAAGGATCAAGGTCAGGAAATCGGCGATCATGACTATCTCCTCAGCGCGCTACGCCCCTCCAACATGTGCTGAATGATAGCCATGGTCAAGATGCCCGAGGGACCAATTTTCGCCCCCCTCACCGCTTCTTGAAGATCTCGTCAAACAGCTTTTGCGACGACTTCACCTGATCGCCTGACAGCGCGTAAGGCAGCACCTTCGCCTTTTCGAGGCGGGCCACCACGTCGGGCGGGTTCGGCACGACGTCCGGGCGGGTGGGAATGCGGCCGGTTTTGGCGGCGAAGGTTTGGGCTTCCCTGCTCAGCATGAAATTGGCGGCGAGCTGCGCGGCCTTGGGATGGGGCGCCTTGGGGTTCACGGCGACCTGACCAAAGAACAGCGCCACGGGGTCCATCACCCAGAAGGCCGTGGGCGCGCCCGAGAGGGTCATGTTGTTGGTGAGCATGGTGTAGTTGTTGAGGGCCACCGCATATTCGCCCGCCGCCACCGCGCGCGCCGCCGCAAGGTGCCCGTCGAGCACGGTGATCTTGAGGGTCGAGACGAGGTCTTCGAGAAGCTTGCGTCCCTTGGTCTCGCCATAATGGGCGAACATGGCGTTCATCCATTCATTGTCGGTGCCCTCGATGGCGACGCGGCCGACCCATTCCTTCTTCGTGAGGAATTCCTCGTAGGTCTTGGGCAGCTCCTCCGCCTTCACGAGATTGGTGTTGTAGGCAGGCGAATTGTAATTGGCGTAGACGCCGTACCACTGGCGCTTGGGATCGCGGGCGGAGGGCATCACGTTCTTCGCTTCCGGCGGATCGAAGGGCAGCATCAGGCTATCGGGCAGCTGGTTGGCCGTAGGCGTGTTGATCATGTCCCAGGACTGCTGGCCCGTGCGCGCCTCAATGGCGATGCGGCCCATGAGCTGCGCGTCGGCCGCGCGCACATAGTTGACCTTGACGCCCGTGGCCTCCTCGAAAATCTTCCAGAGCGGCAGGGCTTCCTGCTCATTGGTGGAGGAATAGATCGTCACCTGCCCCTCGGCCTTAGCGGCGGAAAGAAGCGCAGGGTCCATCCATGGCCGATCGGCAGGAGCGGTCTGGGCGAAGGCGCCATGCGCCATCACGCCCGCGATGATCGCCGCGCCTGCGCGCAGCATGTGCTTGAAAGAAAGGCTCACGGCCATGGTTCGCTCCCCCGATGTATTTTCGCGCGGGAGGTTGGCCTTTGCGCAGGCGGGTGTCAACGCGCACAAAAAAGGCCGCGCGAAAATCGCACGGCCTCTTCTCAAATTGATGGTGGCGAGACTTACGCCTGCGCCTTCGGCTTGATCAGCTTCTGATTGATCATGCTCTCGGCGATCTGGATGGCGTTCAGCGCCGCGCCCTTGCGCAGATTGTCCGAAACGCACCAGAAGGTCAGGCCGTTCTCGACCGTCGCGTCCTCACGAATGCGCGAAATATAGGTCGCGTCTTCGCCCGCCGCTTCATGGGGGGTGATGTAGCCGCCGTTCTCGCGCTTGTCGACGACGAGCACGCCGGGCGCCGCACGCAGGATCTCGCGCGCCTCGTCAGCCGAAAGGGGCTTTTCGAATTCGAGGTTCACGGCTTCCGAATGGCTGATGAAGACCGGCACGCGCACGCAGGTGGCGGTGAGCTTGATCTTCGGATCGAGAATCTTCTTCGTCTCGGCCATCATCTTCCACTCTTCCTTCGTATAGCCGTCCTCCATGAAGACGTCGATGTGAGGGATGAGGTTGAAAGCGATGCGCTTGGTGAACTTCTTCACCTGAACGTCGCCGAGCGAATAGAGCGCCTTGGTCTGGCGGTCGAGCTCGTCCATGCCTTCCTTGCCCGCGCCCGA
>CANGOK010000218.1 GCA_947455285.1 Beijerinckiaceae bacterium
CTGCCATCAGGTGAACCTCGAATATCTCGCCCAGACCATCTGGACCAAGAAAGAGAAGTACACCCCCAAGCGCGGCAAGGCCGTGACGGTGGAAGTCGCTTACCCCGACACCCTCGTCGGCACCGATTCCCACACCACCATGATCAACGGTCTCGCGGTTCTTGGCTGGGGCGTGGGCGGCATCGAGGCGGAAGCCTGCATGCTCGGCCAGCCGCTCTCCATGCTCCTGCCCGAAGTCATCGGCTTCAAGCTGACCGGCAAGCTGAAGGAAGGCGTCACCGCCACCGACCTCGTGCTGACCGTCACCCAGATGCTGCGCAAGAAGGGCGTCGTCGGCAAGTTCGTCGAATTCTTCGGCGCCGGCCTCAACGACCTCAGCCTCGCCGACCGCGCCACCATCGGCAACATGGCGCCCGAATATGGCGCGACCTGCGGCTACTTCCCGGTCGACAGCGAGACCATCGACTTCCTCGAGAATTCGAACCGCAAGTCGGCTCGCGTCGCGCTCGTCGAAAAGTACGCCAAGGCCCAGGGCCTTTTCCGCACCGCTCGTTCGGAAGATCCGGTCTTCACCGACACGCTCGAACTCGACCTCGCCTCGGTCGTGCCCTCCATGGCTGGCCCGAAGCGTCCTGAAGGCCGTCAGGCCCTCGAGGAGGTTCCCGCCATCTTCCAGAAGGCCATGGAGACCGAGTACCGCAAGGCTGGCGAAGTCGACAAGCGCTTCCCCGTTGAGGGCAAGAAGTTCGATCTCGGCCATGGCGACGTGACCATCGCGGCCATCACCTCCTGCACCAACACCTCGAACCCGAGCGTGCTGATTGCGGCCGGCCTGCTGGCGCGCAACGCGGTTGCCAAGGGCCTGCGCTCCAAGCCCTGGGTCAAGACCTCGCTGGCTCCCGGCTCGCAGGTCGTCGGCGAATATCTCGCCAACGCTGGCCTGCAGAAGGACCTCGACAAGCTCGGCTTCAATCTGATCGGTTACGGCTGCACCACCTGCATCGGCAACTCCGGCCCGCTGGCGGAAGAGATCTCGAAGTCGATCAACGATCACGGCACGATCGCCGCCGCCGTCGTTTCGGGCAACCGTAACTTCGAAGGCCGCATCAATCCCGACGTGCAGGCGAACTATCTGGCTTCGCCCCCGCTCGTCGTCGCCTATGCGCTGGCCGGCAACGTCAACATGGACCTGACCAGCGAGCCGCTGGGCAAGGGCAAGGACGGTCAGGACGTCTACCTGAAGGACATCTGGCCCACCTCGAAGGAAATCGCGGCCTTCATCAAGAAGTTCGTGACCAAGAAGGTGTTCAAGTCCCGCTATGCCGACGTCTTCAATGGCGACGCCAACTGGCGCAAGGTGAAGTCGCCGGTCGGCGAGACCTTCGAGTGGAGCATCAACTCCACCTATGTGCAGCATCCGCCCTACTTCGAGGGCATGACCATGACCCCCGATCCGATCGAGGACATCGTCAACGCGCGCATCCTGTCGCTCTTCGGCGACAAGATCACCACCGACCACATCTCGCCTGCGGGCTCCATCAAGTTCACTTCGCCGGCCGGCAAGTGGCTGACCGAGCGTCAGGTGCGCGAGGCGGACTTCAACCAGTACGGCACCCGCCGCGGCAACCATGAAGTGATGATGCGCGGCACCTTCGCCAACATCCGCATCAAGAACTTCATGAACAAGAACGCCGACGGCAATGTCGCCGAAGGCGGCCTGACCACCCACTATCCATCGGGCGACCGCATCTCGATCTATGACGCCGCCATGCGTTATCAGGCCGAGAAGACCCCGCTCGTGGTTCTGGCGGGCGAGGAATATGGCAACGGTTCGTCGCGCGACTGGGCGGCCAAGGGCACGCGCCTTCTGGGCGTGCGCGCGGTCGTCGCCCAGAGCTTCGAGCGCATCCATCGCTCGAACCTCGTCGGCATGGGCATTCTGCCTCTGACCTTCAAGAAGGGCACGAACTGGCAGTCTCTTGAGCTCAAGGGCGACGAGACCATCACCATCGAAGGTCTCGGCGACACGCTGAAGCCCCGTCAGGACATGGCGATGAAGATCACCTACGCCGACGGCAAGAAGAAGAAGGTGCCGCTGCTCTGCCAGATCGCCACTCTCGACGAGCTGGAATATTTCCGCCACGGCGGCATCATGCAATACGTGCTGCGCAACCTCGCCGCCGCCTGAGCGAACGGCAGAGACTGAAATCGAAGCCGCCGGGGAGCGATCCCCGGCGGTTTTGCTTTGGGGGAGGAGGGGGCGGCTTGCCATTCCGCATCCGCCCCGCTAGCAATTCCGCGCGAAACTCCTTTCATGCGGAAGATCCTGATGGCGACCTACAATATTTTCCTGCTGCCCGGCGATGGCATCGGCCCCGAAGTGATGACTGAAGTGGAGAAGGTCGCCGCCTTCATGGGCTCCGCCGGCCTCGCCAGCTTCAATTTCGAGCGCGGCCTTGTGGGCGGCGCGGCCTATGACGCCCATGGCAAGTCGATCAGCGAAGACCATATGGCCCTCGCCCAGGCGGCCGACGCCGTGCTGTTCGGCGCGGTGGGCGGCCCCAAGTGGGACGCGGTGCCCTACGACGTGCGCCCCGAGGCTGGCCTGCTGCGCCTGCGCAAGGACCTCGCCCTCTTCGCCAACCTGCGCCCGGCCATCTGCTACCCGGCGCTGGCCGACGCCTCGTCGCTCAAGCGCGAGATCGTCGAAGACCTCGACATCATGATCGTGCGCGAGCTGACCGGCGGCGTCTATTTCGGTGAGCCCAAGGAGATCATCGATCTCGGCAATGGCCAGAAGCGCGGCATCGACACGCAGGTCTATGACACCTACGAAATCGAGCGCATCGGCCGCGTCGCCTTCGAGCTGGCCCGCAAGCGCAAGAACAAGGTGACATCTTCCGAGAAGCGCAACGTCATGAAGTCCGGCGTGCTCTGGAACGAGGTGATCACCGCCCTGCACAAGCGCGAATTCCCCGATGTGCAGCTCGAACACCAGCTTGCTGACTCGCTCGGCATGCAGCTCGTGCGCTGGCCCAAGCAGTTCGACGTGATCGTGACCGATAACCTCTTCGGCGACATGCTCTCCGACGTCGCGGCCATGCTCACGGGCTCGCTCGGCATGCTGCCCTCGGCCTCGCTCGGCGAGACCAATCCCAAGACCGGCAAGCGCAAGGCGCTCTATGAGCCCGTGCACGGCTCCGCGCCCGACATCGCTGGCAAGGGCCTCGCCAACCCGATCGCCATGATCGGCTCCTTCGGCATGGCGCTGCGCTATTCCTTCGGCCTCGGCGAAGCCGCCGACATGATTGAAAAGGCGATTTCGAACGTGCTCGGAGCCGGCCTGCGCACCGCCGACATCAAGGGCGACGCAGCCTCCACAGTCTCGACCACCCAGATGGGCGACGCCATCGTGGCCGAGCTGAAGGCTCTGGCTGGCTAAGGCTAGCCTTGAAACAAGAAAGCCCCCGGTTTCGCGGCCGGGGGCTTTTTTATGGGTGACGCCCGATCAGTTCCACCAAGCGCCGAACGGGCCGGGAAGCGTCTCGTTCCCGTATAGGCGGCGGTTGCTGTAGTAGGTCGGGTCGACGCGGCGAAGCTGGTTGCCGTCGGTGGCGTAGTGGTTCTGGCTGCCGACCGGAACGACCGTGCCCATGTCGGTGAAGGGGCGCTTCTTGACCGTGAGCGTGCGGGGCGGAACCCGGCGGGTCTGCGCCTCTGCGAGCGTCGCGGTCGCGAAGACGGCGGCGAGCGAAGCTGCGATGGCGATGGTCATCTTGCGTGTCATGTAGCTCTCTCCCCCTGCTCGGCTGATTCAAATCTAGGGTGGAGCGCGACGGGGATCAACCGATCTTTCGGGGGCCGCCCCCCTCCTTTCGCGCTCAGCGGCGCGGGCGGGCCTCAGCCTGACGGGCGACGCAGGCCGAGCCTGAAGACAGTTCGGCGGCGGCGAAGAAGCGGGCGAGAGCCTCGTCGGCGCTGGGCGCAAGCAGTTGCAATCCATCAAGCTGGCAGGCGAGCGCCGCAGGGGCGGGCCTGCCTTCGCGCGCGCAGGCGAAGCCCACGATGCGAAGGTTGGCGTCTCCCGCAAGGAGGCGCAGCCCAAGGCAGGCGCGCGGACCATCCCCCTGCGCAAGCTCGACCTCCGCCACCTCGAAATCGCCGAAACGGGTCGCAAGCAGGGCGGGCAGGGCCGCGCGCGTGACCGCGACGCCAGCTTTCGCCGCAGCGCGGCTCAGGTCGAGAAAGAGGGTCCCGGGCGCAGGATCAAGCGGACCCGCCTGTTGCAGGGCGATGCGCAGCCAGTCCCCACCCGGCCCTTCGCCAAGGCTGAGAACATCGATGCGGCCTGCGTCTTTGCTGCGCTTGATTGCCTCGCTATGGACGGCGCGGCTTGCGCCTGACAATCCGAAGACCGGCGCGCCTGCCTCGACCCAGACCGGTTCGCTAGCTAGTGGAGCCGGCGCCTCGACATCGCGGCGGTCGAGCAGTCCCAAGATCAAAAGGCCGGCGAGACCGAAAGCGCCCACCGCTGGCAGGATGCGCAGCGCCGGAGATGCGTCCTCCTTGCGCGCAGGGGCGGATGGGCGCGCCCTGAAGGGATGCCGTAAAACGCCAAGATCGCTCATCGTGGTTCAAGCCTCGGGCGGAACGTCGCCCGACCTTGGCCCGCGCTTCCTGCTGGTTCGTTAGCAGGCGTGGTTAATGCGCCCCGGCGTTGATCTTCACCTTAACGAAGGATGAATCCGCCCGCCTCCGACAAAGGTTTGGCAGGCAGGCGTTGACATGGGGCCCCGAGCGGTGTTCCAAACCACCCAGATTTCAGAAGGGTCAAAGACTATGGGCTACAAGGTCGCAGTCGTCGGCGCCACGGGCAATGTGGGCCGTGAAATGTTGAATATCCTGGCGGAGCGTCAGTTCCCCGCCGATCAGGTCATCCCGCTCGCCTCGAGCCGCTCCATCGGCACGGAAGTGTCCTATGGCGACAAGGTTCTGAAGTGCAAGCACCTCGACACCTACGACTTCAGCGACACCGACATCTGCCTGATGTCCGCTGGCGGCGACATCTCCAAGGAATGGTCGCCCCGCATCGGCGCGCAGAAATGCGTCGTGATCGATAATTCCTCGGCCTGGCGCTACGATCAGGACGTGCCGCTCATCGTGCCGGAAGTGAATGCGGCGGCGATCAAGGGCTTCACGAAGAAGTACATCATCGCCAACCCCAATTGCTCGACCGCGCAGCTGGTCGTGGCCCTCAAGCCCCTGCATGAGCGCGCCACCATCACCCGCGTCGTCGTCTCGACCTACCAGTCGGTTTCGGGCGCGGGCAAGGAAGGCATGGACGAGCTCGACCGCCAGACCAAGGCGCTCTATTCGCTCGGCGACGTTCAGGTGAAGAAGTTCACCAAGCGCATCGCTTTCACCCTCATCCCTCACATCGACGTCTTCATGGAGGACGGCTATACGAAGGAAG
>CANGOK010000219.1 GCA_947455285.1 Beijerinckiaceae bacterium
ATGGCGATCTTCGCCTTCGTGGTGATCCTCGCCATGAGCTTCATCGAGAAACGCATGGCGAGGGTCACACGATGAGCGAGGGCGCCATCATTGCGCGCCTGCGTGAGACGCGCGGCGCCTTCACGCTCGATGCCGCGTTTGAAGCGCCGAGGCGAGGCGTCACGGCGATCTTCGGGCCATCAGGCAGCGGCAAGACGACGGTGCTGCGTTGCATCGCTGGCTTGCATCGCGCTGCTGAAGGCTATGTCAAAATCGCAGATGAGGTCTGGCAGGATGAGCATCGCTTCCGTCCTGCGCATCAAAGACCCATCGGATATGTCTTTCAAGAGGCGAGCCTCTTTTCTCATTTGGATGTGCGCGGCAATCTTCTTTTTGGCGCAAGCGGCGCGAGCGGTGAGGCGCTGCTGAGCTTTGCGCAGGCGGTCGATTTGCTGGGTCTCGAAAAGTTTCTGGATCGCGCGCCCCACAGCCTTTCAGGCGGCGAACGTCAGCGAGTCGCAATCGGCCGCGCGCTGCTGTCACGCCCGCGACTGTTGCTCATGGATGAGCCACTTTCCGCGCTCGACCGAGCCGCGCGGGAAGAGATCTTGCCATTTCTCGAACAGCTCCACGAACGCGTGTCGCTGCCGATCCTCTATGTGACGCACGACATGGGCGAGGTTGAGCGATTAGCCGATCATATCGTCCTGATGGAGAAGGGCAGGGTGATTGGCGCAGGCCCCTTGGCGGAGATTCAAAGCGATCCGAATCTCCCTCTCATGGGCGCGCGTGACGCTGCTGTGAGCCTTGAGGGCGAGGTTGTAGCTCATGACGCCGCCTACGGGCTTGCGACGCTGGCGGTTGCAGGCGGAAGCTTCACCGTGCCAGCCCGCAGCGCGCTTGTCGGCGAACGACGGCGGCTGCGAATTCTGGCGGGCGATGTGAGTCTTGCGCTCAGCGCACCTGCCGATAGCACCATCGTGAACATACTGCCCGCGCGCATTCTCGACGCGCGCGCCAATGGCGATCAAATGACGGTGTTGCTGGGATTGGGCGCCGATGGCGCGGGCGCGCATTTGCTCGCGCGCGTCACGCGTCGTTCGTGGAATCAGCTGTCGCTGGCGCCGGGCCTCGCCCTGCATGCGCAGGTGAAAGGCGCGGCGCTGGAGCGCCTGTGATCAGGGCCAGCGCACCGTCGGCGGCATGGAGGAGAGGATCGAGTCCACATTGCCGCCAGTCTTCAGGCCGAAGATCGTGCCGCGATCATAGAGCAGGTTGAACTCCACATAGCGGCCGCGCTGGATTTGCTGCGCTTCCCGCTGCTCCTGCGTCCACGGCTTCGACATATTGCCGCGCATGATGTCGACATAGCTGCGGATGAAGGTCTCGCTAACGTCTTGGGTGAAAGCGAAATCCGCTTCCCAAGCGGAGTTGCCAACATCGCCCGCGCTGTTGAGATAATCGTAGAAAATGCCGCCGATGCCGCGCGGCTCGTTGCGGTGCTTGAGGAAGAAATATTCGTCGCACCAATCCTTGAACTTGCCATAGGGCGCGACAGCGGCATGACGATCGCAAACGCCGCGCATTTCAGCATGGAAGGCGCGCGCGTCGGGGTCTTCCTGATTGCGCCGGTCCGCCAACACGGGCGTGAGGTCTGCGCCGCCGCCAAACCACGCTTTCGACGTCACCACGAAGCGTGTGTTCATGTGGATGGTCGGCGCGTTGGGGTTCCAGGGGTGGGCGATGACCGAAATGCCCGAGGCCCAGAAGCGCGGGTCGACATCGGCGCCGGGGATCTGCTTGGCGAATTCGGGGGCGAAGGTTCCAAACACCGTCGACGTATGCGCGCCCATCTTTTCAAAGACGCGGCCGCGCAGGATGGCCATGCGGCCGCCGCCGCCGGGCGCGCCGGTATGGTCCGTGCGCGACCATGGCGTGATTTCGAAACGTCCGGGCTCGCTCTGCGCCTCCGGGGCGAAGGGGCCGACGCATTCGCGCTCAAGACCTTCCATCGCCGCGAGCAGTTTCGCCTGCACGGTTTCGAACCATTCGCGCGCGCGCTGTTTTTGTTCCGCGAAATCCGTCATCTGACCCTCACATCCTCTGTCGTCGGCTTCAGGCGCCGCGCACCCGCCGCAGCAATTGCTCGACATGGGCTATGGGGGTTTCGGGCAGGATTCCATGACCTAGATTAAAGATATGCGGCCGGCCGGCGAATGCGCTGAGGATTCTGTCCGCCGCCTCATCGAGCCCGCGCCCGCCGCTCAAGAGGGCGATGGGGTCGAGATTGCCTTGCAGGGTCACGCCTTTGGGGACCTCGCGGGCCGCCCAGTCGGGATCGACCGAGGTGTCGAGGCCAAGGCCCCGCAGGTCGGGCATGGCCGCGAACTGCTGGAGATGCGATGTGGCGCCGCGCGGGAAGGCGATGATCCGCGCTTGGGGCTCCTGCGCGCGCACCTTTTCGATGATGGCGCGCACGGGGGCGAGACACCAGCGCTCGAATTCCGCCACCGGCAGGACGCCCGACCAGCTATCGAAGATCTGCACCGCCTGCGCCCCGGCGCGGATCTGGCGCACTAGATAATCAGCCGACACATCGACCAGCCTGTCGATGATCGCCTGAAAAAGCTCGGGCTGCTGATAGGCGAAGCGCCTGGTCGGCGCCTGGTCGGGCGTGCCGCGCCCCGCGATCATATAGGTCGCGACCGTCCAGGGGGCGCCGCAAAAGCCGATCAGCGCAGTCTCGGACGGCAGCGCCGCGCGTACCTGCCCAACGGTCTCCAGCACCTTGCCGATGCGCTCCATGTCGAGTTCGATGCGCAGGGCGTCGAAATCGGCCTGCGTCGCGATGGGGGTCAGGCGCGGGCCCTCGCCGGTCTCAAAGCCGACCTTCTGGCCAAGCGCGTCGGGGATCACGAGAATGTCGCTGAAGAGGATCGCCGCGTCGAAGCCAAAGCGCCGGATCGGCTGCAGGGTGGCCTCCACCGCCAGCTTCGGCGTGTAGCAGAAATGCAGGAATGAGGGCGCCTGCGCCCGGATCTCGCGATATTCCGGCAGATAGCGTCCGGCCTGCCGCATGAGCCACATGGGCGGAACCGCGGCTGCGGCGCCATCGAGCGTGGCGAGAAACTTGTTCGGAGCGGGATTGTTCATGGGACCGTCTGGGTTCGGGCAGGCGCGGTTACATAAGCGCGAAGCCCCGCCAGCCGCAACCAGCTTCGAGACGGCTCAGCCGACGAGGGGGGCGAACAGCCTTTCCCCGAAGGTCGCCACGTAATGCCGGAACCAATAGGCGTAATTCTGCGGATTTTCGGCGATATTCGCCTGCAGATCGTCATAGGCGACCCATGCGACTTCGCTGACCTCTGCAGGGTCGGGCCTGATGTCGCCCTGATGCCGTCCGACGAAGAGATGAACCAGCTCGTCCTCGATGAGGCCTGAGCCTACATCCGCCCGGTAGTGGGTGCGGGCGAAAGGGGTGAGCGGGCAGGAGAAGCCCAGCTCCTCGGGCAGGCGCCGCAGGGCGGCTGCATCCGTGGCCTCGTCGGGGCGGGGATGGGAGCAGCAGGCGTTGGCCCAAAGGCCTGCCGAATGATATTTGCCCGCCGCCCGGCGTTGCAGCAGCATCCGGCCCGCGCTGTCCAAGACGCAAATGGACACCGCGCGATGGAGTTGGCCCAGCCGATGCGCCTCCAGTTTGCCGGCGCGGCCGATCTCTCGGTCGTCGAGATCGACGAGGATCACCTGTTCGAGCGCATCATCCATGAGGGGTCCATCAATCGCGGCCAACGAGGTCGCGTCGCCATTGTAGGGAATACGCGGAGCGGGGGCCATCGGATCCCGCGCCAGCCGAAAGGGTGAGGATGGGACGGGAAAGCGGGCCGGATATGCCCCAAACGGGAACCGTGGGGATCACGCATCTTCAAGACACGGTGATCGCGCGAAATTTATTACACTTATTATCGTTTCCATTTCATTGTCTGGTGAAGGTTCGAACGGCGCGAAGCATGGATTGAAGCCGTGCCGGAGGGCTTATTGGAGTTGTGCTGAAGCCATGAAGTCATTTGCCATAGCCTCTCTGGCGCTGCTCGGCGCGAGCATGCTCCCGGCCCATGCGGCCGATACAGCCATGTTCTGCAAGGCGACGAAGAAAGACCTCTTCGCGCCGGAAGCATTCTCCGTTGTGCTCCGGGGCGACAAGATCGCCTACATGAACGACGCGAACGCGTTTTTCGTAAATTATCGCATCAAATTCGAGCGTGGGCCGGAGATTTTGGCCGAAGCCGTCCACGACAATGGCGAGGTTCTGTTCCAGATCTATTTCATCAACAAATTCGTGACGATGAATTTCGCAGGCGGCGCCAAGGGGAATTACGCCTGCAGCTCAACCGCCATCTGAGAGTGTCGACATTCGCGTGCTTGGCCTGATGCGTGACCTGACGTAAGGGTCGCTCACTAGGAAGGCACATCGCGAATCACTTAGCGAATCATGCGCCCCCGACCCAAAGCGACAGGGCTTCTCGTGGCGCAGAATGAAACGACGCAGGCCAACGACAACCTCCCCTTTGACGGTTCGTTCGAGGCGTCAGAAGACACGCTAGACGCTGATGTGGGTGGCGACACCGCCGGCGCAGCCAATCCTCATCGCTCTGCGCCGCACGAAGGCCAGTATCATCTTGGCGTAGCGCTCCACCATCTGGGGCAGCATGAACGTGCGGTCGAACTTTTGCGCGCCTGCGTCGCTGAAAGTGGCGGGCGCATCGATTGGGCCAACAAACTCGGCAATATCCTCACCGCGCAGGGACGCTTCGCCCAGGCGGCGGAGGTCTTTGGTCAGGCTGTCGAGAAGGCGCCGAAGAACGCTCAGCTCTGGACCAATCTTGGCGCAGCGCGGGATCGGTCAGGAGACTTTCCGGGAGCCGAAAAGGCCTATCAGACCGCCATTTCCTTGCAGCCTCATTCGCAGGAAGCCTACCAGCTGTTATCCGCCCTCTATGCCGGTCGGAACATGGAGCTTGAGGCGGTCCGAGCCTATTGCGCGGGCTATATCGTCGCCCCGCGCGAAACGACGACGCCCTATCTTCTGGGCAAGGCCTATTATGTGCTGGAGCGTTTCGACGAGGCTGCCGAAGTCTATCGCCTCTGGAAAGAAGCTGAGCCTAATAACCCCGTGCCAGCCCATCTCTTCGCTGCATGCTCGCGCGGCGATGTTCCCGATCGTTGCTCGGACGATTATGTTAACGTGACCTTCGATGAATACGCCGGTCATTTCGAAAGCAAGCTAAGCCATCTCGATTATTGCGGGCCAGCTTTGCTCGTACGATTGATGGGCCTTCATTTTGAGGCGGAAGCGACATTAAATGTGCTCGACGCAGGTTGCGGCACAGGTCTTTGCGCGCCGATCTTGCGGCCCTATGCGAAGATTTTGACTGGCGTCGATCTTTCAGGATCCATGTTGGAGATCGCTGAACAGCGCGGCCTTTATGAA
>CANGOK010000220.1 GCA_947455285.1 Beijerinckiaceae bacterium
ATGCTGATGTTCGACCGGATCACGGAAATCTCCGAGACCGGCGGCGCCAATGGCAAGGGCGGGATTCGCGCGGAATTCGACATCAAGCCCGACCTTTGGTTCTTCGCCTGCCATTTTCAAGGCGATCCCGTCATGCCCGGCTGCCTCGGCCTTGACGCCCTCTGGCAGCTCTGCGGCTTCTATCTTGGCTGGCTTGGCTCGCCCGGCCGTGGCCGCGCCCTTGGCGTCGGCGAGGTGAAGTTCACCGGTCAGGTCCTGCCGAGCGTCAAGAAGGTCGTCTACGGCATCGATTTCAAGCGCGTGTTCCGCACCAAGCTGGTGCTGGGCATCGCCGATGGCTTCGTCGAGGCCGATGGCGTGCGCATCTATGAGGCCAAGGATTTGCGCGTCGGTCTGTTCCAGCCGGAAGCCTGATCCCCTGAGCTGCCTCTGACATCATCTGTTCGCAGGAGAAACGTATGAGACGGGTTGTCGTCACCGGTATGGGGATCGTGTCCTCGATCGGCAATAATGTGCAGGAAGTCACGACCTCCCTGCGCAACGCCACCCCCGGTATCGTGCGGGCTGATAAATATGCGGAGCTGGGCTTCCGCTGCCAGGTGCACGGCGCCCCCACGCTCGATCCCGAGACGGTGGTCGATCGCCGCGCCATGCGCTTCCATGGCGGCGGCACGGGCTGGAACCATGTGGCCATGGAACAGGCCATCGCCGATTCCGGCCTTGAAGAATCCGACATCTCCAACGACCGCACCGGCATCATCATGGGCTCGGGCGGTCCGTCCGCGCGCACGCTCGTCGAAGCCGCCGACATCACCCGCACCAAGGGTCCCAAGCGCGTTGGTCCCTTCGCCGTGCCCAAGGCCATGTCCTCGACCGCCTCGGCGACCCTCGCCACCTGGTTCAAGATCCGGGGCGTGAACTATTCCATCTCCTCGGCCTGCTCCACCTCGGCCCATTGCATCGGCAATGCGGCGGAGATGATTCAGTGGGGCAAGCAGGATGTGATGTTCGCTGGCGGCTGCGAAGAGCTCGACTGGACCCTGTCCGTGCTCTTCGACGCCATGGGCGCCATGTCGTCGAGCTACAACGACACCCCCGGCACGGCCTCGCGCGCCTATGACAAAACCCGCGACGGTTTCGTCATCGCTGGCGGCGCGGGTGTGCTCGTGCTTGAGGAATATGAACACGCCAAGGCGCGCGGCGCGAAGATCTACGCCGAGATCGTCGGCTATGGCGCGACTTCGGACGGTCACGACATGGTCGCCCCCTCGGGTGAAGGCGCGATGCGCTGCATGCGTCAGGCGCTCGCCACCGTGAAGACGCCGATCGACTACATCAACCCCCATGCTACCTCGACGCCCATCGGCGATCTCAAGGAGATCGAGGCCATACGCGCGGTCTTCGGCGACAAGGTTCCGGCGATCTCCGCCACCAAGTCGCTCTCGGGCCATTCGCTTGGCGCCGCCGGCGTGCAGGAGGCGATCTATTCGCTTCTGATGATGCAGCATGGCTTCATCGCCGAAAGCGCGAACATCACCGAAATTGATCCTGCCTTCGCCGACATGCCGATCCTGCGCAAGCGTCAGGACAATGCGAAGCTCGGCACGGTTCTGTCGAACTCCTTCGGCTTTGGCGGCACCAACGCCACGCTGGTGATGAAGCATATCGATCTGTAATTGGCAGGGGCCGCCGCGCATGCGCCTCGCGGCCCCGCCTGTAACGATTTGCAATCAATTGTTACTTTGCCATAGCGACGTTCTGGGCGACGAGTTGGTCCTGCGAACGCTCAAGCTGCGATGCGCTCCGCATATGGCGTGAAGGGATGACTGGCTTGTTGATGCAAGGAAAACGCGGCCTGATCATGGGCGTCGCCAACGATCATTCGATCGCCTGGGGAATCGCTAAGGCCATCGCCGCGCAGGGCGCCGAACTCGCCTTCACCTATCAGGGCGAGGCCCTTGGCAAGCGCGTGAAGCCGCTGGCCGAAAGCCTTGGCTCCGACATCGTCCTGCCTTGCGACGTGGAAGACATCGCCAGCGTCGACGCCGTCTTTGAGGAACTCGCGCGTCGCTGGGGCAAGCTCGATTTCGTCGTCCACGCCATCGGCTTCTCCGACAAGAACGAACTCAAGGGCCGGTATATCGAGCAGACCACTCGCGAGAATTTCTCGCGCACCATGGTCATCTCCTGCTTCTCCTTCACCGAAGTGGCGCAGCGCGCTTCGAAGATGATGAACGAGGGCGGTTCGCTCCTGACCCTGACCTATGGCGGCGCCACCCGCGTCATGCCGAACTACAATGTCATGGGCCTCGCCAAGGCGGCGCTGGAATCGAGCGTGCGTTATCTGGCGAGCGATCTTGGTCCGCAGTCCATTCGCGTCAACGCCATTTCCGCCGGTCCCATCCGCACCCTCGCGGGCGCGGGCATCGGCGAGGCGCGGGCCATGTTCGCCTTCCAGCGCGCCCATTCGCCGCTGCGCCGTGCGGTCACGATTGAGGATGTGGGCGGCTCCGCGCTCTACCTGCTTTCCGACCTCTCCTCGGGCGTGACCGGGGAAGTCCATTTCGTTGACGCGGGCTACAACGTCATCTCCATGCCTCGTCCCGAGGACATGAAGGGCGAGGATGACTGATCCTCGCCGTTCGGCTTTTCTTTTTTGAAATTTCATCATAAGCTTAAGAATAATTTTCATTTGATTTGAGGATTGCGGATGCTCGTTTCCGGGCAGCAGGGCTCGCCTGCGTCACAACCGGCGCTGTCGCTGTCTTTCACTCAGGTTCTCGCGGTCGGTTTTCTGGTTTGCCTCGCCATTTCATGGCCGCCGATCAGGTCGGTCTGGCTTGAAGGGAATTTTGGCGACACTGACGACGCCATGCGCATGGTTCAGGTGCGGGACTGGCTCGCAGGCCGCGGCTGGTACGATCTGCGGGTCGAACGGCTTGATCCTCCAATCGGCGTTCTCATGCATTGGTCGCGGGTGGTCGATCTGCCCATCGCCGCCCTGTTGCGTTTCTTCCAGTTCTTCGCAGATCAAGAGACGGCGGAGCGCCTCGCCCGGATCGCCTTTCCGCTGATCCTGCAGGGATTGCTCCTCTGGGCGGTTGGTCTCTGCGCTGGGCTTCTGGCGGGGGCCTTCGGCGCGATGATCGGCGTCTTTCTCATCATCGCTTCGGGCATGAGCCTGTGGCAGTTCATCCCCGGACGCATCGACCATCACGCGCCGCAGATTCTTCTTCTGGTTTTGATGACCTACGCTTGTCTTTGCGCCCTTGATCCGAAGCGCGCGAGCATGGCGGCCATGTCAGGCGCCTGCGCCGCGCTCAGCCTCGCCATCGCCATCGAGAACCTGCCCTTCATTCTCGTGCTGATGACGATTTTCCCCTTGGCTTATGCAGCGCAGGGAGCGCCCATGCGGGCGGCGCTTGCTTGGATGGGCGCTGGCTGGGGCGGCGGCCTGCTGATCTTCTACGCGCTGTTTCAGGCGCCGACGCTTTGGCTCGTCAGCGCTTGCGACGCCATCTCGGCGGTTCATATGCGCAGCGGGCTTGTGGGCGGCGTGGCCATGCTGGCTTTGGCCGGTTTCGATGGCTGGCGTTCTCCGAATTTGCGTGGACGCATCATCGCCACGAGTTTCGCCGGACTTTTCGCCGCGATTCCACTCTGGCTCGACCGGCAATGCTACCTTGATCCCTTCAGCGCTGTTGATCCGCTGGTGCGCAAGCTCTGGCTTTCGAATGTGCGCGAGGCTCAAGGCGTCATGAGCATGTTTGCGGAGCATCCCGAGGGTTTTTGGGGCTGGGTCATGCCCTCGGCTTTGGGCGCGGTGGCGATCGCCGCCGCCGTTTATCTGGAACGGGGCCTCACCCGAACCCGTCACCTCGCCCTGTTGGCGCTCACCCTCGCAGGCTGCGCCGCTGCCTCTTATATGATGCGCGCAATAAGCAGCGTGACCCCGCTCGCTTTGCTGGGAGGCGTCTGGGCGGTGACGCGCGTGCAGCAGTTATATGGAAGGCGCGAGTGGTTCGCCGCCGCCCTGCTCATTCCCTCGCTCGCGCCTTTCACCAGCGTCGGCTGGACCGCCGCCATTCCCTTGAAGGAGGCGCCGGCCGAGAAGGAGTATGACAAGGCCGTCGCAGCTTGCATGACCGCAGAAGCTTTCACGCCGCTGCGGAGCTTGCCCAAGGGCGCGTTTCTGGCGCTGCCTGATCTCGGACCCTACTTGCTCGCGCACACGGAACACAGCGCCATCGCCGGTCCCTATCATCGCAACAATCACGGGAACAGGCTGATGTATGACATCTTTCTGGCCCAGCCCGCGGCGGCGCAGGACATGATGCGGGAGGCGGGCCTGCGCTATATCGCGCTTTGCCATTGGAGCAAGACGGGGGAGCATCTCGTTCGCTTGGCGCCCGAGGGATTCGCCGCAGCGCTCGCGAAGGAGGACCCGCCATCATGGCTTCGCCCGATCGAGGCGGCGACGATTTTGCGGCTCTATGAAGTGACGCCCTGAAAGGTCAGGCCGCGCTGGCGATTTCCGCGACGATGGCCTGTGCAGCCGCGACGGGATCGGGGGCCTGCGTCACCGGACGGCCGACGACAAGGTGGTTCGCGCCCGCCGCTATGGCGCGGGCAGGGGTCATCACGCGCTTCTGGTCGCCAAGCACGCCGTCAGCCATACGGATGCCGGGGGTCACGAGCAGCATGTCGGGTCCGACCAGCGCGCGCATGTCCGCCGCCTCCTCCGCCGAGAGGATCAGGCCGTGGACGCCCGCCTCGCGCGCCTGTCGCGCGCGCCGCGCCACGAGATCCTTCACGCCGAAAGCGTAGCCGGCCTCAGCGAGGTCAGCATCGTCATAGGAGGTCATGACAGTGACCGCGAGCAGCTTCATGGACGAGCCGCCGAGCGCCCCGCGCGCCGCCTTCATGGTCTGGGGATAGGCGTGGACGGTGAGGAAGGTCGCGCCGAGGTCGGCCACCTGTTCGGTCGCCTTGGCGACGGTGTTGGGAATGTCGTGCAGCTTGAGATCGAGAAAGACCTTCTTGCCTGACTGGGCGAGATCACGCGCGAGGCCAAGACCGCCCGCATAGGTCAGCTCCATGCCGACCTTGTAGAAGCTCACGGCGTCGCCGAGCCGCGCAACCATTGCTTCGGCTGCGCCGACGCTCGGCAAGTCGAGGGCGACGATGAGGCGGTCGCGGGGGTCGATGGTCATGGGATCGCCTAGTCTCTGGGCTGCTTTTTGTGTTCGCCGATCTTGCGTAGCAGCGTGATCGCCGGGCGCAGGGCGGGGTCATTGCTCATGCGCAGCCGCTGCAGCTCGAACTGGCGGCGCGCGCGCTGGGTGCGCTCCTTGATGCCCACGCCAACCTTCTCGCGGGTCTCGCGGAAACCTTCCTCGACCCGGTCGCG
>CANGOK010000221.1 GCA_947455285.1 Beijerinckiaceae bacterium
ATCGTCACGAACTGGCTGGACCGGCGCCCGGACATGGAATTCATCGAGCGCCGCCCGTTGGATCATATTGGACTTTTCACCCTGATCCGCATGAAGCGCAGGGCGTAACTACCGCCCTGAAGCTAGACTCGCCGCGCCCGATCCGCTAATCGAATGGCGCAATGAGCCCCGGCCTTGCGCCGGGGTTTTTTCTTGTGGGGGTCGTTCAGCTGGACGGTCGCCCACGCGGCTCTCGAATTGAAGCGATCTACCGCCATGGCAAACGTCGTCGTCGTCGGCGCCCAGTGGGGCGATGAAGGTAAAGGCAAGATTGTCGACTGGCTGTCCATCGAGGCGGACGTCGTCGTGCGTTTTCAGGGCGGTCATAACGCTGGCCATACGCTCGTCATCGACGGCAAGGTCTACAAACTGTCCCTGCTGCCCTCGGGCATCGTGCGCGGCGGCAAATTGTCGATCATCGGCAATGGCGTGGTCGTGGACCCGCACCACCTCGTCAAGGAAATCGCCGCCATCGAGGCGCAGGGTGTCGTCGTCACCCCGGACAATCTGAAGCTGGCCGAAAACGCGCCGCTGATCCTGTCGCTCCACCGCGAGCTTGACGCCCACCGCGAGCAGTCCGTGACCGGTGGCGTCAAGATCGGCACGACCATGCGCGGCATCGGCCCGGCCTATGAGGACAAGGCCGGTCGTCGCTCCATTCGCGTGATGGATCTCGCCGAGCCCGACAAGCTCAACGCCAAGATCGAGCGTCTTCTCGCCCACCACAACCCACTGCGCCGGGGCCTTGGCCTTGATGAGATCAAGGTCGAGACGATCCGCGACGAGCTGATGGCCGTGGCGCCCAAGGTTCTGCCTTTCATGGACGCGACCTGGGACCTGCTCGATGGCCTGCGCCGTCAGGGCAAGCGCATTCTCTTCGAGGGCGCGCAGGGCGCGTTGCTGGACGTTGACCACGGCACCTATCCCTTCGTGACCTCCTCCAACACCGTGGCCGCCAATGCGGCGACGGGGTCGGGCCTCGGCCCCAAGGCCATCGGTTACGTTCTCGGCATCGCCAAGGCCTACACCACCCGCGTCGGCGGCGGCCCCTTCCCGACCGAGCTCGAGGACGAGATCGGCCGCACCATTGGCGAGCGTGGCCATGAGTTTGGCACCGTGACCGGCCGCGCCCGTCGTTGCGGCTGGTTCGACGCGGTTCTCGTGCGCCAGACAGTGAAGACCTCAGGCATTGACGGCATCGCCTTGACGAAGCTCGATATTCTCGACGGCTTCGATGAGGTGAAGGTCTGCGTGCGCTACATGCTCGATGGTCAGGAAATCGACCGTCTGCCCGCAAGCCAGGCCGCGCAGGCCCGTGTCCAGCCGATCTACGAAACGATCGAGGGCTGGTCGGGTGCGACCGCCGGCGCCCGTTCCTGGGCTGACCTGCCGGCGCAGGCCATCAAATATGTGCGCAGAATCGAGGAGCTGATCGGGGCTCCCGTGGCTTTGCTGTCGACGAGCCCTGAACGAGGCGATACGATACTGGTTCATAATCCGTTCCAGGACTGACGCCTTTCTTATGGCTCAATCTGCGTGCACGGGTTTGTAGTCGAGTAACCCCTTTTGAAAAGCGGCGATGGCTGATTATTATCCGTTGCTTGAACGAGCTGTCGCGGGCCTTCCGGAGTCGACCCCGGAGACCCGGCGCGCCATCTATGAGCGCGCGCGCAAGGCCTTGCTCAATCAGCTGCGCAATGTTCAGCCGCCCGTGCCCGAGAGTTATATCAATCGGGAAAATCAGGCGCTTAATCTCTCCATTGCGCAACTTGAGGCGGCTCTGGCGCGCGCGGACGATGCGCCGCCCATTGGCCGCCCTGTAGCGCCAAAACCGCGCACCCTATCCGCCTTTGTCGTCCCCGAGCCCGAAGTCAAGGCGGCGCCGGACGCCGAAAAGGCGTCGACTGCGCCGCAGCTGCAGGGCGCCACCCGGAATGACGACGTCAAACAGGGTGGCGAACCGGGCGGCTCCGATCAGGACGCCTCGGACGAGTCTCGCGATGGGCTTGAGAGCCGCAGGCCCGTCGCCATCGCTCCACCCAAGTCCCCCCCGCATCCCATGAAGCGGGTCGCAATACTCGGCGTCATTCTTCTTTCGGCGACCATCGCCGTGGCCGCCTTGGCCATTCGCCTCAAGGACAATCCGCAGGATTACGCCCGCTCTCGCACCCCGATCAGTCAGGAAGAGCAGGAGCCGGAGGCGCCGGCGGGCAAGCTCATCGACCGCGTCGGCTCCGACCAGACCGGCCGCGCCGGCGCTCCTGCGCCAGCCAGTTCCGCCGCCAAACCCGCGACGCCTGCTCCCGCTCCCGCCCCAGAGCCCGCGCTGCCTGTGGCGCAACGCGCGGCGATCCTCATCGAGGCGCCTGACGATCCGCAGAGGGTCAAGACCTTCGTAGGCACGAGCGTTTGGCGCGTTGAGGCTTCAGGTGATCAGTCAGTGCTCGCGGCGGAGATTACGCTGCCTGAGGCCAAGCTCGCCGTGGCCATGCGCATGACGCGCAACACCGATCCCAAGCTACCCGCCAGCCATACGATTGAGTTTCGCTTCTCTCCGACGTCCGGTGCTGACCCCATGGGCATTGCTGAGATCGAAACGCCCCAGATGCGTATCGAAGATTCGGCGAATGGCGCACCTCTCGCTGGCGTTTCCGCAGCCATCACGCCCAATTATTTCCTCGTTGGCCTCTCCAACGGCGACAAGCTGGCGACCCGCAACATGGACCTCATGCGTGAGCGCGGTTGGTTCGATGTTCCCATGGTGCTGAGCAACGGGCGCAACGCCAAGCTGACCTTTGAAAAGGGCGCTTCCGGCGACCGGGCGCTTTCGCAGGTCATGCAGGCCTGGGACAAACAATAGGCGGCGATCGGGCTGTCAGGAACAGGCGGCCGGGATCAGGCGTTGCCATTGCATGAAAACCCGCTCCGTTCTGAAACGGTCCATTGCCTCGCCCATGCCCCCGCCCAGCGGGGAGCAGGCGTCGATATTCCTGGCGAACATCCCCACACCCACGCCTGTCTGGGGCTACGATGGCGCGCGGCTTGGATATGGTCGGGGACTGGCCCTAGATCAGGCCAGCGGGCAGACGCTTTGTCTGCTCGTGGGGCGGGGGCTGACCGTGCGCAGATTCCGGCCCATTCCTTGGGCTGCGCTGCGCTATGATCCGCGTTCGCTCGGCTATGTCGCCGATGTCTGCGCCGAGCTTTTCATGCAGGGGCCGGTTTGGATCAACGCCGCCCTGGAGGCGCCGGCCTGCGTCAGGCGAGCGCATCTTTATTACGACGTCTATCATGAGCGGCAGGAGCAGACCTGATTGGCGCAGGCGGGGTGCGCGGTCGGGCTTTTTGGATTAGAAGGGATGCTTCTCTGTCCCCTTCGCCGGATTTCTCTTGTCCATTCTCAAGACCGTTTTGCGCCGCGCTTACGACAATCCTTGGCTGCTGATTGCGCTAAGTTGCGTCTTCTGGGCCGGCAATACGGTCGCCGCACGCGTCGCCATTGGCGAGATATCGCCAATGCTGATGGTGACGGCGCGCTGGGCGATCGCTGCGATCGTGGTCCTTATTCTCGGCCGCCGACAGCTCCTTGAGGCCTGGCCCGACCTGGCTCCGCATTGGATTCACGTAGGCCTCATGGGCTTCTTCGGGTTCACGGTGTTTCAGGCGCTTTATTACGTGTCGGCGCATTATACGACAGGCGTCAATCTGGCGATCATTCAAGGTGTGAGTCCTGTCGTCATGCTTGTGGGCGCGTGGATCATGTGGGGCCAACGCATCACGGCCATCCAAATGATCGGATTCCTTCTCACCATGGTGGGCGTCGCGCTTGTCGCGACGCGGGGCGACCTTTCGGCGCTGCTCAGGCTTGATTTCCGCGCGGGCGATCTTGGCGTGCTCGCCTCCGCCATCGTCTATTCAGGTTATGCGCTCTCTCTGCGCAATCGTCCCAAGGCGTCAGCCATGGGCTTTTTCATCGTCATGGTCTTCGCCGGGTTTTTCACCTCCCTGCCGCTGCTGATCTGGGAAGCCTATGTGGGTCAGGCCTTCATGCCGACGCCGAAGGGCTGGGCGGCCTTGCTCTATGCGGCGATTTTTCCTTCCTTGCTGGCGCAGCTTTTCTTCATCCGTTCTGTTGAAATCATCGGCCCCAGCCGCGTGGCGCTTTTTTATAACGTCACGCCTGTCATGGGCGCGATCTTCGCAGTGGTCCTGCTGGGCGAGCTTTTCGAACTGCATCAGGCTCTGGCGCTCGCCTTCGTCATCGGCGGGGTGATCCTTGCCGAGAAACTGGGAAAACGTCCGTGACGGAAGAGGGGGCGCGCAGACCCCTGCCGTCGCGCATCACCCGCAATCCATGGCTGCTATTGACGTTCAGTTCCATCGTCTGGGGCGGCAATGTCGTGGCCGCGCGCTGGGCGGTTGGCGAGATTTCGCCCATGGCGCTTGTCGGCCTGCGCTGGATCGTCGTTTTCGCCATCGTCGCTTTCATGATGCGCGGGCGGTTCGTTGCGACCTTGCGTTCGCTCGCCCCCCATTGGGCCTATCTCTTGCCCATGGGCGCGGTGGGCTTCACGCTCTCCAACGCCATGCTTTACGAGGGCGCCCGTTTCACGAACGGCGTCAATCTCGCCATCATTCAGGGCGTGTTGCCGGTGCTGGTGCTGGCGGGCGCGCGCATCGTTTATGGCGTCAGGACGGGCCTCGTGCGCTGGATCGGCGTCGCCATCACCATGGCGGGGATTCTTCTGATCGCGACCGAGGGCGAGCCCGCGCGCATCCTCGAACTGCAGATCAACAAGGGCGACTTCTTCGCATTTCTGGGCGCGGCGATCTATGCAGCCTTCACGCTCGCTTTGCGAAAGAAGCCGCCGCTTTCCGCCATGGCCTTCTTCATGGGAATTGCGCTCGCGGCTTTGGTTTCCTCTGCTCCCGCTATGCTGGTTGAAGCATGGCTGGGCGCCGCTATATGGCCGGGCTGGCAGGGTCTTATGGTGCTGCTCTACGTGGCGGTCTTCACTTCGATCATCGGACAGATCTGCTGGATCAGAGCGGTCGAGATCATCGGGCCGGGGCGCGCGGGCGTGTTCCAGAATCTCGTGCCGGTTTTTGGCGCGATTCTCTCGGTGGTTGTGCTGCGCGAGACCTTCCATTGGCACCACGCTGCTTCGCTCGGTCTCGTACTGACGGGCCTGTTCATTTCGGAGCTTGGCAGGCGCTGAAATAAAAAAGGCGCCGGATCGCTCCGACGCCTCTTTGTTTCGATGATCTGACGCGATCAGAACTTGAGCGCCTTGGCCTGCTTCACGCCGGGGATCTGCTGCACCTTGGCGAGCAC
>CANGOK010000222.1 GCA_947455285.1 Beijerinckiaceae bacterium
ACGAGATTGGCAAGGGCCTGACCGATCAACTCTCGGCTACCGAGCATGGTGAGCGGCTCTTCTGCGTCGAGGGTAAGCGTCACCTCCTGTTCTTCAGCAACAGCGTCATAGAGCTCTGCGACATCGCGAGCGACCTCGGCCAGATCGAAAGCCTCCATCGCCTCCTGCCTTGAGCCAGACTCCAGCCGCGCGATCATCAACAGCGCATTGAAGACCCGGATCAGTCCATCGGATTCCTCGACTGCTTTTTCCAGACTTGCGCGATACTCTTCGGGCGAGCGTTCGCCACGAAGCGCTTCTTCAACACCGTTTCTCAAACGTGTCAGCGGCGTCTTGAGATCATGCGCAATGTTATCGGAGACCTCCTGCATTCCTTTCATTAGTTCGCCGATGCGATCCAACATGGCGTTGAGACTGCTGGCGAGACGGTCGATTTCATCGCCGCTGCCAGCTTCAGGTAGGCGACGCGTGAGATCGCCGCCCATGATCGATTTCGCTGAAGCGCTCATGGCGTCGACGCGGCGCAGCACGCGCATGGCGACGAAAATGCCCCCTGCGGTGCCAATCAATGTGAGCCATCCAAGAGAGGTGAGAAGCGCACGCAACATCAGACCGCGTAGGGTCTCGCGGTCTTCAAGATCGTGACCCACGAGCAGGCGAAACCCGCCCTGCAATAAAAAGATGCGCGCCAGCGCGCGATGCTCGGCGATGACGCCGTCGGCGCGTGCGTAGCGGGTCTCGATGAGGCCCGGCCGATCAAGCACGCCAACGGGCAATTGCGCCACATTGCCCGCAATGCGCTCACCCGCGAAGGTCGTCACGAGATAGAGCGATGAACCCGGCTGGTTGGCGCGCCGCTCCACACTCTCCACCAGTCGACGAATGCCGCCCTGCCGATACTGATCGGCGAGTCCGGTGATCTCGGCCTCCACGGTCTGGTCAATTTGATCGTCGAAGAGATCCTTCACATTCATGCCGACGCGCATCAGCACAATGCCTGCGCCAATGGCGAAGAGGATGAGATAGACAAGCGAAAGCTTGAAGACTGTGGTGCGAAGGAGTTTACCGAGCGCCGTCACGGATCATATATCCAGCGCCGCGAATGGTGTGCAGCAAGGGAGCAGCGTGGCCCTTGTCGATTTTGGCGCGCAAGCGCGAGACGTGAACATCTATGACATTCGTCTGCGGATCAAAATGATAGTCCCAGACGTTCTCAAGCAGCATGGTGCGCGTCACGACCTGCCCGGCATGTTTCATGAGATATTCAAGCAAGCGAAACTCGCGTGGCTGCAGCACGATCTCCTTGCCCGCGCGGGTCGCTGAATGGCCAAGGCGATCAAGCTCGAGATCACCGACGCGATAGATGGTGGGCTCATGGCTGGCCCCGCCCC
The DNA here is from genome assembly GCA_947455285.1 of Beijerinckiaceae bacterium. GTDB lineage: Bacteria > Pseudomonadota > Alphaproteobacteria > Rhizobiales > Beijerinckiaceae > Terripilifer. The sequence goes on from CANGOK010000222.1 coordinate 1,392, forward strand.
GGCGCCGCGCCAGCACTTCGACGCGCGCCAGCAATTCGGAAAAGGCGTAGGGCTTGGCTAGATAATCATCGCCTCCCGCGCGCAGGCCCTTCACCCGGTCATCCACCTGCCCAAGAGCGGAGAGGATCAACACCGGTGTTTCGATCTTCTGTTCGCGCAACCCGCCGATCAGCGAGAGACCATCGAGCTTCGGCAACATGCGATCGACGATCAGCACATCGTAAGAACCTTCACTGGCGAGCCCATAGCCCTCCAACCCATCCGCCGCATGGTCGGCGAGGTGGCCTGCCTCACGGAAGGCCTTCGCCAGATAGGCTGCGGCCTCGCGATCATCCTCGATGATGAGAATCCTCATGGCCGCCATCATAAACCGCCTTCGCAAAAAACGGCAGGCCGAAGCCGGCCTGCCGTTCGCATCACTGGAAACGCCCGTCGTCAGGTAGCAGGCTGGGCGGCGAGAGCCACGAAGCGGGCGTTGTCGCCAGACTTCACGCGCAGCAGCACAGCCTTGCGGCCCTCCTTGCGGGCGCTCGCCAGCGCCTTTTGCACGTCAACCGGGCTCGTCACCGGCTGACCTGCGGCCTCAAGAATAACATCCCCCGTACGCAGCCCTTTGGCGGCGGCGGCGCCGTCAGGGTCGACCCCGGCGACAACCACGCCAGCTTCTCCATTGCGCGAAGGCGCTAGCGTCAGGCCAAACTTTTCGAGCGGCGCCTCGCGCTCCGCAGGGGCGGCCTGCGCCTTGGCCTGCTTGTCGCCCGGAAGGGCGCCAAGCTTAAGGCTCGCCGTCTTCTCGGCGCCATCGTGCAGGTAAGTCAGCTGCACCTTGGTCTCAGGCCCCATGGACGCGATGCGGCGGGAGAGTTCACGGGGGCTTTCGATTTTGTCGCCATTCACGCCGGTGATGACGTCGCCGGATTTCAGCCCCGCCGCCTGCGCGGGCGAGTTAGGTTGCGTCTCCGCCACAAGCGCGCCCTTGGTGGAGCGCAGCCCCATTGAGTCTGCGATCTCTTCCGTCACGGGCTGGATCTGCACGCCGATCCAGCCGCGGGCCACCGCGCCCTTGTCTTTCAGCGAGGCGATGACGTCGCGGGCGACTTCTGAGGGAATTGCGAAGCCGATGCCCACGCTGCCGCCGGAAGGCGAGTAGATGGCGGTGTTCACGCCCACCACTTCGCCATTGGCGTTGAAGGTCGGCCCACCCGAATTGCCCCGGTTCACCGGCGCGTCGATCTGCAGGAAGTCGTCATAGGGGCCCGAGCCAATGTCACGGCCACGGGCCGAAACGATGCCCGCCGTCACAGTGCCGCCAAGGCCGAACGGATTGCCAACCGCGATCACCCAATCGCCAACGCGCGGCGCTGCGCTGCTGAAGGACACGGACTTATAAGTTCCGGCATCCTTGATCTTGAGCAGGGCGAGATCGGTCTTGGGATCGGTTCCAACCACGCTGGCGCTCACCGAGCGGCCATCGTCGAGCTTCAGACTGACATCGCCGCTGGCATTCTCGACAACATGGTTGTTCGTCACCACATAGCCGTCAGGTGAAATGATGAAGCCTGAGCCCTGCGCCTGGCCCATGCGAGGACCAGGAGGGCGCCCGCCGTTCATGCCCGGCATTCCGTTTTCACCAAAGCGGCGGAAGAACCGCTCAAGCGGATCGCCGGGCGCCAACCTCGGCGTGCCGCGATCATGGTTTTCATCGGCGCTGGCGTCGGCGCTTTCGACCACATTCACCTTCACGGAAACAACGGCGCCGCGCACACGCTCCACCACATCGGCGAAAGAGGGCGCGCCATGGTTCTGCATGGCCTGCGTCATATTCTGCGCATGAGCATGATAGACGCCCAGATGGCCATGGGTCGCCACGCCGCCAATCACGAGCGCCGCCGTCGCGCCGAGCAGGACGGTGCGGAGCCGAGGGCGCTTGGTCTCTGACTTGTTCGGATTCGACATCTGAAGTTCTCCTCGACAGAGGTCTGGCGCTTTGCGCCGCTGTCGAAGATCAAGATGCCAAGGCGCGACTTACGCGGCGCTTGCTGGAAGATGAAACTTTGTTAATGCGGCCTAGCCGCCAAGCAGCTTGTCTAGCCGCGCCTGTTCGTCAGCGCTCAGATCCGCCGCAGCGGAAGGGGCCGCCCGTCTGCGCGAGGCCATGAGCAGGCCGAACCCGCCGAGCAATAGCACCAGCAGTGGCGAGCCCCACAGCAACAACGTGCCGATGCGCAGCGGAGGGTTCAGGAGAATGAAATCGCCGTAACGCTGAACCAGAAAGTCGCGCACCTGATCGTCCGTATCGCCAGCCTTGATCCGTTCGCGCACAAGCAGACGAAGATCGCGAGCAAGCGGCGCATGGGAATCGTCGATGGACTGGTTCTGGCAGACAAGGCAGCGCAGATCAGCAGAGAGATCGCGCGCCCGCGCCTCAAGCGCCGGATCAGCCAGCGCCTCGCCGGGCTCGACCGCCTGCGCGGGCGACAGCAACATCAGGCAGGCGAAAAGGGCGAATAGGCGAAGCATCAAGGCTTACTCCGCAGGCTGCGCAGCCACGCGCGCGCGGCGTGCGACGCCGATGCGCAGGCGCCGGTCGGAGAGCGACAGCGCGCCGCCCATCGACATGAGCAAGGCGCCGATCCAGATCAGCGCGACATAGGGCTTCCAATAGAGCCGCGCATCCAGAGAACCATCGGGGTTTTGCTCCGACAAGCTCACATAGACCTGACCAAGCCCCAGGGTCGCAATGCCAGCCTCAGTGGTCGGCATCTGCCGCGCGGGATAAAAGCGCCGCGCTGGGTCGATGCTGGCGATCACGGCGCCGCCTGAGCGGATCTCCATCGGCGCGACCGTGGCCTGAAAATTCGGACCGGGACGCTTCACGATCTCACGCACCTGAAGCTCATAAGGCCCAAGCTGGATGCGATCGCCAGGCTTCACCGCCTGCACCAGTTCAACGCCCCAGCCCGTCGCCGCGAGACCAAAGAGCGTGACGCCGACGCCCGCATGGGCGAAGGCCGTGCCCCAGGCCGAACGCGGCAGGCCAAGCGCGCGCGACAGCGCAACGATCGAACTCACGCCGCGACCAGCGATGCGACCATAGACTTCGACAAAGGAACCAATGATGAGATAGGCGGCGATGGCGACGCCCACCACCGATAGCACAGGCCCGCCACGAAGCGCGCCAAGGAACAAAGCCGCAGCGAAGCCCGCTGCGACCGCCACCGTCAGCCGCTGCGCAGCGCCGAATAAATCACCGCGTTTCCAGGCGAGCATTTGCCCCAGCGGCATCACCAGCAGAATGGGTACGAAAAGCGGGCCGAAGGTCAGGTTGAAGAAGGGCGCGCCGACCGAAATCTTTTCGCCCGTCATGGATTCAAGCGCCAACGGATAAAGCGTGCCGACGAAGACCGTCGCGCAACAGGTCGTCAGCAAGAGATTGTTCATCACCAGCGCGCCCTCGCGCGATAAGGGCGCGAATATGCCGCCCTGCCGCAACCGCCCTGCCCGCCATGCGAAGAGCGCCAGCGATCCGCCGATGAAGAAAACGAGGATCGCCAGAATGAACACGCCGCGCGCGGGATCATTGGCGAAGGCGTGAACCGAAGTGAGCACGCCTGAGCGCACCAGGAAGGTGCCGAGCAAGGACAAGGAGAAGGCGAGAATGGCGAGAAAGATCGTCCAGATCTTGAGCGCGTCGCGCTTCTCCATCACCGCCGCCGTATGAAGCAGCGCGGTTCCCGCGAGCCACGGCATGAGCGAGGCGTTCTCGACGGGATCCCAAAACCAGAAGCCGCCCCAGCCCAGCGTATAATAGGCCCAGTAGGACCCCATCGCGATGCCCAGCGTCAGAAAGACCCAGGCCAGCAATGTCCAGGGCCGCACAAATCGCGCCCATGCCGCGTCAATGCGTCCGCAAATTAACGCGGCTGCCGCGAAGGAGAAGGTGATGGAGAAGCCGACATAGCCGAGATA
>CANGOK010000223.1 GCA_947455285.1 Beijerinckiaceae bacterium
ACCTTGGCGAATTTCTCGGACGGGGCGGCGCCGACGCGGGTCGAAAAGAGCGAGCCCGCAAGCTCTGGAAAAGCGGCTTCGATGGCCTCGTAGCGGCGACGCAGAGCGTCATACTCGGCGTCGGATATGACCGGCGCGTCTTCCTGATGGTAGCGGATGTCGTGGGCCTCAAGCTCGTCAGCGAGGCGCTTGTGCTCGGCCCGCGCCTGACGGGGAGTGAGCTTGTCGATGGGGGTAGGCTGCGTCATGGAAAAGATGTAGCGCAGCCATTGCCGGGCGCAAAGACGCCGGGCGGCTTAACCCGCGCCTTGCAACAACTTACCCGCAGCGGCCCGCGCCTCGGCGGTGATTGTGGCGCCGGAGAGCATGCGCGCGATCTCCTCTTGCCGCGCCTCATCGACGAGCGGGGTGATTCGGGTGGCGACCCTTTTGCCCTTCTCGGCGGCGCCCTTGGCGATCTGGAAATGGCCGCCCGCACGCGCTGCGACCTGCGGAGCGTGAGTTACGGCGAGCACCTGCACCCGCGAAGCGAGGCGCGCCAGCCGCTGGCCGATGGCGTCCGCGACAGCGCCCCCGACGCCCGTGTCGATCTCGTCGAAAACAAGGGTGGGCGCAGAGCCGCGATCAGCCAGCGCCACTTTCAGCGCCAGCATGAAACGGGCGAGTTCGCCGCCTGAAGCGACCTTCATCAAAGGCCCCGGCCGCGTGCCCGGATTGGTCTGCACCCAGAACTCCACGCGATCGACGCCTTCAGGCGAAGCGGCGGCGGCCTCGCTCTCGATCACGGTCGAGAATTTGGCGTTTTCGAGCTTGAGGGGCGGCAGTTCGCCGTTGACGGTCTTGTCGAGTTCGGCGGCGGCCTTCTTGCGCTTCGCCGATAGGGTCGCGGCGGCGGCGGTGTAGCGCTTCTCAGCCTCAGCTGCGGCCTTGCCGAGCGCAGCAAGCCTCGCCTCGCCTGCGTCTAGTGAGGCGATGTCGTTCTCAAAGCGATCCGCCAAAGCAGGCAGTTCGTGGACAGGCACGCTATATTTGCGGGCGGCGGCGCGCAGGGCGAAGAGCCGCTCCTCCACGCGCTCGAGATCGCGCGGATCAAATCGCGCCTCGCGCAGCGCGCCGTCCATGGTCTGCGCGGCGGTCTCTAGCGCATCGAGCGCCAATGACAGCGCCTTGACCGACGGCTCGATGAGTTGCGGGGCCTGCGCGGCGCGACGCTCCAGACGCCGCTGCACCGAGGCGAGCATGGAGATGGGCGAATGATCGCCCGCTAGCGCCCCATGGGCCTCGCGCAGCTCGCCCGTGACCTTCTCGGCCTGCATCATGGTGGTGCGGCTGGCGGCGAGACCCTCTTCCTCGTTGGGCTGGGCCGCGAGCTTTGAAAGCTCTTCGTGGGCGTGACGCAGATAATCGGCGTCCTCGCGCGCCTTGGCGATGCGCTTTTCTTCCGCGTCAAGATCAGCCAAGGCCCGACGCCACGCGCCAAAGGTCTCGCGCGTCGCCGCCACCTCTCCATTGAGGCCGCCGAAAGCATCGATCAAGGCGCGGTGGCGTACGGGATCGACAAGGGCGCGGTCGTCATGCTGCCCGTGGATCTCGACCAGCGCCACGCCGATCTCACGCATGGCCTGCACGCTGACCGGCTGATCGTTGACGAAGGCGCGGGTGCGGCCGTCAGCCATCTGCATGCGGCGCAGAATGAGGTCGCCGTCGATCACGAGATCATGGCGCGCGGCGGCGAGTAGAGCTGGATGGTTGAGAGGCAGATCAAAAGCCGCCGTCACTTGACCCTGCGCTTGGCCCTCGCGCACGAGCGAGCCATCGCCGCGCCCGCCGAGCGCCAACGAAAAAGCATCGAGCAAAATGGATTTGCCGGCGCCCGTTTCGCCCGTAAGCACGACGAGCCCCGACCCCAGCTGCAAATCCAGCCGATCGATCAGAACTATGTCACGGATCGAAAGCTGCGCCAGCATGGCGGTCGCTGTTCAGCCGAGGCCGATTTTCTTGAAGCTTCTGGAAATCCAGGAGCCCTTGTCCTCGTTGGGCTCAAGCCCGCCGCCCTTCAGGAGCGCGAAAGCGTCCTTGTACCACTGGCTGTCAGGGTAATTGTGGCCGAGAACGGCGGCCGCAGTCTGCGCCTCGTTCACGATGCCCAGCGCCAGATAGGCTTCAGTCAGGCGAAAGAGCGCTTCTTCTACGTGGCGGGTCGTCTGATATTTGCCGACGACGTCGCGGAAACGATTGACCGCCGCCGTGTAATTCTTGCGCGTCAGATAGAAGCGGCCGACAGACATTTCCTTGCCTGCGAGCTGATCGCGCGTGACCTGGATCTTGTACTTCGAGTCCTCAGTATATTCGGACTTCGGATATTTTTCGACGAGCGAGACGAAGAGATTCAGCGCCTTCTCAGCGCGTTCCTGATCGCGCGAGATGTCCGGCACCTGATTGTAATAAGACATGGCCGCCAGATACATGGCGTAAGGCGCATCGGGCGACGACGGATAGAGGCCGATATAACGCTGCGCAGTGGCGATGGCGTCATCATACTGGCCGCCCTGATATTGCGCATAGGTCTGCATGATCAGGCCTTTGCGCGAATGAGTGGAGAACGGATACTGCTTCTCCAACTCGCCGAATTTCTTTGACGCGCCCTCGCTGTCGCCCTTCTGCAGACGCGCAAGGCCCTGATCGTAGATCTGGTCGGCGGGCTCGTCTGGGAGGAGCTTCGTCTCGTATTTCTCGCCGCCGAAGGGGTTGAGGGATTCGAGCGTGGAGCAACCCGCAACAGACAGGGCGAGCGCCGCCGCCAGCGTGACACGCAGCAGGCGGGCCGAGGACTCAATCTTAGGGGCGCAGATCATGCCAAACTCGCAGCCAGCGTTCAAAGGGATCGGACGGATCGGTCACGCAAACCGGTATGTCCCGCTATTTAGCGCAAACAAGACGGAAACGCCACCGCAGTCCACGCTTCCAAGTCTCCACCTTCTGCAGACAGTCACATTATGGCCGGAGCAAGTCAGGGATGAAGGCTCACGCGATTTTCAGCAGGGAATATGACCCCTGCGTCACGCATGCCACAGAGCGCTCTGCGTCAGTCGCTCAAACCGCGCGCAAAGCAAGGCCGAGTTCGGCGCGGGGGGCTTCGCGACGGGGCTGCGCTTCGATGATCTGATAATTGGCGCGATCGGCGAACAGGGCCTCGAGCACCGACACATTCATCTTGTGGCCGCCGCAGAAGGAACGGTAGCAGCCGATGATGGGCGAACCGGCCAGCGCCAGATCGCCGATGGCGTCCAGCGTCTTGTGGCGCACGAATTCGTCGGCGTAACGCAGGCCGCCCGGGTTCACGACCTTGTCCCCATCGAGGGCGACCGTGTTTTCGAGCGAGGCGCCAAGGGCGAACCCGGCCTTCCAGAGACGCTCGACATCGGCGAGGAAGCCGAAGGTGCGGGCGCGGGAGATCTCGCGGCGGAAATTCGCAGGATCGAGGTCGATCACCTTTTTCTGGCGGCCGATGGCGCCGGTGGCGAAATCGATCTCGACTTCGAGGCGGAAGCCACGGTCGGCGGGGCGCAACTCCGAGAAGGAGCGGCCGTTCTCGATGCGGACGGGCTTCAACACCTTGATATAGCGGCGCGAGGCGGACTGCTGAACGAGGCCGACCTGATCGATGGCCTCGACGAAGGCGGCGGCAGAACCGTCCATGATCGGTAGCTCGGGCCCATCGACCTCCACGATGGCGTTGTCGACGCCAAGACCGGAGAAGGCGGCCAGCAGATGTTCGACGGTCGACACCGACTCGCCCTGCGCGCCGAGGACCGTGCAAAGCTCAGTCATGGAGACGTGAGAATATTTAGCCTCAATCATCCGCTCGCGACCGCCGGACAGGCCGGTGCGCAGGAAGCTGACGCCAGAATTAGGCTCGGAGGGATGGATGACGAGACGGGCCGGAGCGTTCGAGTGAACACCCGCGCCGGACAGAACGATGCGCTCACGCAAGGTCGTCTGCTTCGCTGCAATCATACCATTCACACTCTTCTTGACGTGCGGCGGGAGGAGCCGGACGCTTCAAGGACTCAACCGGAATATGGGTCCGGTTCAACTCCGACCATCAAGCGGGAGACCCTTTGATGCGCCGGATTACGTGGCCGACTCAGGCTGCGCCGTTCGAACCGTGGCGAAAATACGCCGGCGTGGCGGCAGCGCAAAATCACGCTTTCTTACTGTGTGTAACATCTCCGGTCGGCCGGACTTCTGCGGCAGATTTTTTAATAAATCGTTCATTTTCAATGAAATAGGCGCCCCGATTGCTCGGGACGCCTGGATTTCGCGTAACAGCGCACAGGGCGGCTTCAGTTCGCCTGGCGCCGCAGGAACGCCGGAATCTCCAGCTGATCCTCTTCCGAATTGCGCACGGGAGGCGCCATCCGGGCCTGCGGGGGCTCCGCATAGGCGGGGGCCTGCACGGGAGCGACGGGGCGCTTGGCGAATTCCGCGTGGACGGGGCTCGGAGCGACCGGACGGGCCGCGACCGGCGCAGGAGCCGCCTGACGGGGAGCTTCGACCTGCGGGGCTTCCTGACGGCTCATGCCGAAAGCGGCGAGACGATCAAGCAGGGTGCGGCGCTTGGTGTCGGGGGTCTCGGCCTGGCCACGCTGGGCGCGCAGCTGGTTCTGACCCGGCAGCGGCAGCTCGTCGATGGTGGGCATGCGCGGAGCGCGCATCGGCTGCTCGGCGACCGGCGGGATGAAGTGGGCCGGGTGAGCGGGGTGCGCTTCCTGCACAGGGGCCTGCATCGGCTCGGCATAGGCCATGGGACGCGGCGCGGGCTGCGGCTGGGCCATGGGCTGAGCGGCGACCGGAGCGGGGGCGGGAGCCGGAGCGGGCTGGTAATAGGCCGCGGGGGCGGCTTCATAGGCCTGCGGCTGCTCGGCGACGACCTCGGCCGGCGCGGGCTGACGGGGGGCGGCGACGGCGCGCAGCTTCTGGGCTGCTTCCGCAGCGGCGCGGGCCTCGTTGGCGGCGACTTCGCGGGCGTTCAGGGGATGGTCGATGCCGGTGGCGACGACCGAAACGCGGATGAGGCCGGTCATCGACTCGTCGAAGGTGGCGCCGAGGATGATGTTGGCGTCCTCGTCGACTTCCTGACGGATGCGGCTCGCCGCCTCGTCGACTTCGTAAAGGGTGAGGTCGCTGCCGCCGGTGATCGAGATCAGCAGGCCGCGCGCGCCCTTCATGGAGACCTCGTCGAGCAGCGGGTTGGCGATGGCGGCCTCGGCGGCGAGGATCGCGCGGTTGTCGCCAGAGGACTCGCCGGTGCCCATCATGGCCTTGCCCATCTCGCGCATGATCG
>CANGOK010000224.1 GCA_947455285.1 Beijerinckiaceae bacterium
GACATTTTCCCGCTCGATCCTGTAGCTGCATTCATGGTGCAGGTGGGCGTAAGCGCACAGGCGCCGCATCCCAGTGCCGCGCGCCTGGCCGCCAATTTCGCCATCAGTCAGGAAGCGCAGGCCTTTGGCGCCAAGTTCGGGCGCCTTCCCGTTCGCCCTGATGTGACGCCAAATCCGCCTGACGCCCTCACGCGCCTCAAGGGGCGGACCATCATTCCCGTCGTTTTCGGCCCGGACGACGAGAGAAAGTGGAAACGACAATTCGACGAACTGTTCCGTCCACGCTGAAATTGGACGTAGACGCCCACAGCGCCTATTGTGCCGGAAAATTTCGTCGGAGGTTCCGCCCAATGAACGCCCTGCCGCAGATCGCTGCCGCTGTTTCTCTCGTGATCGCCCTTGGCGCCAGCGCCCAAGCTGCCGAGCCATCATGGCTGACGCCCGAGCTTGCGGCCGCCGCCAAGGCAGAGGGCGGCCTCACGGTCTACTCCTCCATGAATGAGCAGGAAGGCCTACCCCTATGGAAGCTTTTCGAGACGGCGACAGGCGTGCCCGTATCCTATGTGCGTGCTTCCGACACGCAGCTTCTCTCACGCATCTCGATCGAAGGCCGCGCCCGGCAACGGTCCTGGGACGTCACGGTCAGCACGGCGGCGGTGAAGATCCCGACCGAAGCGGTATTGCCCGTGGATCTGCCGGAAGCCGCCGCCATCATGCCCGAAGCGCGGGGCAAGGATAAGCGCTGGCATGGAGTCTACGCGCATTACAATGCGCCCGCCTACAACACGAAGCTGGTCAAACCAGCGGACCTGCCAAAGAGCCTTGAAGATTTCGCATCCCGCAAAGACCTCAAGGGCCGCGTCGCCATCGATTCCGCCGACAGCCAATGGCTCAGCGCGATCTTCATCAACTATGGCGAGGAGCGCGGCCGCAAACTGATCAATGACATCGTCACCAATCTTGAGCCCGTTCTCATCGATGGGCACCTGCAACTCGCCCGCGCCGTGGCCTCGGGCGAATATATGTATGGCCTGACCAACTATGTCTCGCTGACGCTGAACATGAAGCTCTCGGGCGCAGAGACCGATTATTTCGGGCTCGACCCGACCCCGCTCTTCTTCGGCGCCGTCGCCGTGAGCGCGCAGGCGCCCCACCCCAACGCCGCCAAGCTTGCAGCCAACTTCCTGCTCAGCCGCGAGGCGCAGGAATTCTCCAAGCAGGCCGGCCGCGTGCCGGTGCGCCCGGATGTGACCCCCAACCCGCCCGACGCCGTGACGAAGCTTGGCGGGCACAAGGTCGTCACCGTCGTCTTCGCCGCAGAAGACGAAAAGAAGTGGCAGAAGACGTTCCAGGATCTGTTCCGCAAAAAATAGGCGACGCATGAATCGCCGGATCAAGGGGAGGAAACATGTTCCGCAGGCTGACCCTCGCACTAACTTTGGGGCTGGCGGCGCCCGTCGCCATGGCCCAGACCGGCGCGCCATCCTGGATTCTGCCGGACCTTCTCGCCGCCGTGAAAGCGGAAGGATCAGTGAATGTCTATTCTTCCGTCAATGAACAGGAAGGCCTTCCCCTGTGGCAGGAGTTCGAGAAAGCCACAGGCGTCAAGGTCAACTACACCCGCGCCAATGACGCCGCACTGACGTCGAAAATTCAAATCGAAGCGCGTAGCGGACAGCAGGGCTGGGATGTGCTGGTGACGACCTCCGTCACCCGGTTGCCGCCAGCCTTGCGTGCCCAGCTTGATCTGCCGGAGGCAGCAGCCGTTCCCGTTGAGATGCGCGATCCAGACCGGCGCTGGTTTGGCGTCTACGCCAACTACAATACGCCCGCCTACAACACCAATCTGGTGAAGCTCGACAAGCCTCCCAAGGATTTCGAAGAGTTCCTGGCCCACAAGGAATGGATCGGCAAGGTCGGCATCGATGCGCTGGAGTTCCCATGGACCCGCTCGGTCATCGAGCAATATGGCGAGGAGAAAGGCGACCGGCTGTTGAAGCAGTTCTTCAGCGAATTCAAACCAACGCCTGTAGATGGACATCTGGCGCTCGCCCGCGCGGTGGCGGCTGGCGAATACGCTGTCACCATCAGCAACTACGTCAATCTGACAAACAATCTCAAGATGACTGGCGCGCCGACCGACTACTGGGGTCAGGCCCCAGTCGCCATTCTGCTGGGCCAGGTCGCGACGAACCCCAAGGCGCCTCACCCCAACGCTGCGCGTCTGGCCGCCAATTATCTGCTAAGCCGTGAAGGTCAGACAGCTGTATCGAAATACGGACGGCTGCCAGTGCGCAAGGATGTGACGCCGACGCCCCCCGACGCCATAACCAAGTTGGGCGACGCGAAGCTCATGCCGCTCGATTTCTCGCCGGAAGAAGAAAAGCTCTGGCAAAAACGCTATCAGGATTATCTGCGCGGACGTTGAGTCCACCATAACAACAAGGAGCACCCATGATTCAGGTTCGCCGCATCGGCCACGCGACGCTCACCACGCCCAACATTGATCGCGCCATCGAATATTACAACGAGGTCATCGGCCTCAATGTCGTCGCGCGCGACAAGAACAGCGTCGTTCTCGCCACCAAGGTGGGGCTCGAAGCGATCGCGTTGCAAAAGGGCGAAGAAGTCGGCCTTGCGCGCCTCGCCTTTCAGGTCGCGCCCGGCACTGACCTCAACGATTGCATCAAGGCGCTATCCAAGCATGGCGTGAACGCGGTGAAGCGCAGCGAGATCAGCCCGGGCGTCAAGGAGTCCATCACCTTCAAGGACAACAAGGGCACCGATATCGACATCTACGCCGAATATGATTTCGCGCCTGACAACGGCAAGCCCTATGGCGTCATGCCTCTGAAGCTTGGCCATGTCGCCTATCGCTGCCTCGACATCCTGCCGGTGATGAAATTCTATCAGGAAGTGCTCGGCTTCCGCCTGTCGGACATTCGCGGCGACTTCTTCTGCTTCCTGCGCTGCAATTCGGATCACCACACCATCAATCTGGTCAATGATCCCAAGCCCCAGCTGCACCATATCGCCTTCGAGGTGAAGGATTGGCCGGAAATTCACCGCGCCTGCGACTATCTCGCGAAGAACAAACTTCTGCTGGTCTGGGGCCCTGGCCGACACATCATCGGCCACAACATCGCCGCCTATCATCGCAACCACGATGGCGTGCGCGTGGAGCTCTACACTGAAATGGACCAGATGAAGGACGAGACGCTGGGCTATTTCGATCCGCGCCCGTGGCATCAGGAATTGCCCCTGCGCCCCAAACAGCACGGCCCAGAGACGCTGCGTAACTATTGGGGCTTTGGCTCTGGCCGCGACGGAACGATGCCCGGCTATCCTTGATCTTTTCAGGCATTCGCCTGCAATGGAACGCCGCGCGGCTCATGCGCGGCGTTTTTCATTTTATGACCACTTAAAAACCCCTTCGGTCAGTGGCGCGGAGGGAACCGGCGAAGCCTCTTGGCGCTTGATGCTTCGGCTGCACGGGAGCAGCCGGAGCAGCGCCCATGCCTATCAACCACCTTCCGCCCGCAGCCGACTTTCGCTCGGGCAAGGGTCACCGCGACGAAAATTTCCCTGTAGCCTCGCTCTTGCTGGCGCCGGGGCGACGCAAACCCATCCTCGCATTTTACCGCTTCGCGCGCGTAGCAGACGACGTGGCGGACCACCCTACCCTCGCGCCCGAGCGAAAGTTGGCCATCCTCGACGCGATGGAGGCGGGCCTTGATGGCGCAGAGGATGCAGGTCCAGAAACCGTAGCGCTGCGCGACATACTGCGCGAACGGGGCCTGAACGATGACCCCGCGCGGCTTCTACTGCAGGCCTTTCGACAGGACGCGACGTCCAAGCGCTACCACAGCTGGCTCGAGCTGATGGACTATTGCGTCTATTCCGCCATGCCCGTGGGGCGCTTCGTTCTCGACGTGCATCAAGAACCGCGCGCCTCGCGCTGCGCTTCCGACGCCATCTGCGCGGCGTTGCAAATCATCAACCACCTGCAGGATTGCGCGAAGGACTATCGCCAGCTTGACCGCGTTTACATTCCGCTGGACCTCCTCGCGCGCAACGGCGCAAGTGTGGAAGACCTTGGCGCGCAAAAGGTGAGCCCTGGCCTTCGAAAGGCCATCGACAATCTTGCGCAGCGCGCTGACGAATTGCTCGACATTGGCGAAGACCTTTCCTCGCAGGTCAGGGACAAGCACCTCGCCCGCGAGATCGAGGTGATCGTCGCCCTCGCGCGCAACAATGTGGCGCGATTGCGGGTCGAGGATCCCTTGCAAGGCGGTGGACGCACGAGCAAGCCGCGCGCGCTCCTGATCGCGCTTTCAACACTTCTGCGTTCGATGTCGCGCCCCGGCGCCACCCTACAAAACGGAGTCGCAAATGACTCTGGCGCATGAAGCATCGCCCCCGAATGTCGCAGCGGGCAGTTCCTTCTATACGGCGATGCGCATTTTGCCGCAGCAGAAACGGGACGCTGTCATGGCGGTTTACGCTTTTTGCCGGGCGGTGGACGACATAGCCGACGATTGGCGCGCCCCCTGCGCGCCACGACTGCAGGCGCTGCAAGAGTGGCGTACGCGTATCGACGGAATCTATGCTGATGGCGACGCGCAAGACCTTGAATGGCTCGCCACGCCGATCCGGCGCTACAAACTCGACAGAAGCTATTTCCATGATGTGATCGATGGTATGGTCATGGATACGGCGAAAGACATGCGCGCGCCTTCGCTGAGGACGCTCGACCTGTATTGCGACAGAGTCGCCAGCGCGGTCGGGCGACTGACGTCCCCCATCTTCGGATTGCCCCTACAGCGCGGACTTGACCTGTCGCATCACCTCGGCCGCGCATTGCAGCTCACCAACATTCTGCGCGACATCGACGAAGACGCGAGCATGGGCCGCATTTATCTACCTTGCGAGATGCTGGCCGAATCTGGCCTCTATGGTGAGATAGACCCGGCGCTTATCCCCAAAGCCGACCTCACCCTCGCATGCGAGCCACTGGTGCAACTGGCGCGCCGTCATTTCATGGCGGCTCATGCGATCATGCGCGCAAGGCCGCGCGCTGAGACACGTGCTCCATTCCTCATGGCCAAGGCCTATGAGCAGAAGCTCGATAGCATGATGGATCGCGGCTTTTCTCCGCCGCGCAAGCCGATCAAAAGCAGCAAAATCCATATGCTGATCACCTTGCTGGAAAGCCACATCAGGTGACGCGCCCGACGATCCATATCATCGGCGCGGGGCTGGCTGGGCTTTCAGCTGCGATTGATCTCGCGCCCACAGGCGCGCGCATCATCGTATACGAAGCCGCGAAGGC
>CANGOK010000225.1 GCA_947455285.1 Beijerinckiaceae bacterium
CGAGCTGATGACCAAGAAACTCGTCACCGTGCGCGAGGGCGTCGAGAAGGACGAGGCCCGCCGCCTCCTGCATCAGCACCGCATCGAGAAACTGCTGGTGGTGGATGAGGATCATCGCTGCGTCGGCCTCATCACCGTGAAGGACATGGAGAAGGCGACGCTGCATCCCCATGCCTGTAAGGACGCGGAAGGGCGCCTGCGCGTCGCCGCCGCTTCGACCGTCGGCGACAAAGGCTATGACCGCGCCTTGATGCTCATCGACGCGGGCGTCGACTGCATCATCGTCGACACCGCCCACGGCCATTCGCAGATGGTTCTCGACCAAGTCGCCCGCATCAAGCGCCACTCCAGCAAGGTGCAGCTCATCGCCGGCAATGTCGCCACGGCAGAGGCCACGCGCGCCCTGATCGACGCGGGCGCCGACGCCGTCAAGGTCGGCATTGGCCCCGGCTCGATCTGCACGACCCGCATCGTGGCGGGCGTCGGTGTGCCGCAGCTCACCGCGATCCTCGAAGCCGCCTCCGTGGCGCGTGCGAACGACATCCCTGTCATCGCCGACGGCGGCATCAAGTTCTCCGGCGATCTCGCCAAGGCCATCGCAGCCGGCGCCGACTGCGTCATGATCGGTTCGCTTCTGGCGGGCACCGATGAGAGCCCCGGCGAGGTGTTCCTCTATCAGGGCCGCTCCTTCAAGACCTATCGAGGCATGGGCTCCGTGAGCGCCATGGCGCGCGGCTCGGCCGACCGCTATTTCCAGCAGGATATCAAGGACACGCTCAAGCTTGTGCCAGAGGGCATCGAGGGGCAGGTCCCCTACAAGGGTCCGGTCGGGGCGGTGCTGCACCAGCTGACCGGCGGTCTGCGCGCCGCCATGGGCTATTGCGGCGCCCATACGATCCCGGATCTGCAGCAGAAGGCGAAGTTCGTGCGCATCACCGGCGCGGGCCTTCGCGAAAGCCATGTGCATGACGTCGCGATCGTCCGCGAAAGCCCGAACTACCCGACTGGCATCTGATGGCCCTCGCAGCCGTTCTCCCGCCCGTCTTCACGCTGATCGCGCTCACCTTCGGACTTCTGTTCTGGATGGGCGCGACCCGGCGTGACGCCATCGCCAAGGGCGAAACGCGACTGAAGGACATCGCGCTTGGCCAATCCGCCTGGCCCCAGCGCCAGACCCAGATCGGCCGGGCATTCCAGAACCAGCTCGAATTGCCGGTGCTTTTCTACGTGCTGGTGGGCCTCGCCATCGTCACGCAAAAGGCCGACCTGCTATTCGTCTGCCTGTCCTGGGCCTTCGTGCTCGCCCGCCTCGTCCATGCCTATGTGCATGTGACCGACAACCATGTGCTGCGGCGGTTTCAGGCCTATGTGGCGGGCGTTTTCGTCCTCATGGCCATGTGGGCGATCTTCGCCCTGCGGATCGTCGGCGACTTCTGATCGCAATTCTTCATTGCATGTGAGGCCTGACTGTGTGACGCAGCGCAGGGCTCCCATGCGAGCCGCTCCTCTTGATTATGGCCCGCCCGGATGACCCCCGCAGCCCGAATTTCCGCCGCGATCGAAGTGCTTGAGACGATCGAGACGCGCCACCGCCCCGCAGCCGACGCTCTGAAGGAATGGGGCCAGTCCCATCGCTTCGCCGGCTCCAAGGATCGCTCTGCCATCGGCACGCTGGTTTTCGACGCCCTGCGCCGCAAGGCCTCCAGCGCCTGGCTGATGGGCTCCTCCGAGCCACGCGCGGTCATGCTTGGCGCGCTGCGCCAGGTGCAAGGCCTTGATGTTGAGGCCATCGCGGGCCTGTTCACAGGCGATCAATACGCTCCCGCCGCGCTGGCTCAGGCCGAGCGAGAGCTGCTGGAGACAGGCTCGCTCGAAGGCGCCCCCGCCCATGTGCGTGGCGATTTTCCCGAATGGCTGGCTGAGGGCTTCGAAGCTGCCTTTGGCGAGCACGCGGCGGAGGAGGGTATGGCGCTCGCCGAGCGCGCCCCGGTCGATCTGCGCGTCAACACGCTTAAGGGAGACCGCGCCAAAGCTTTGAAGCAACTCGCCCATCTCTCCCCGGTCGAGACGCCTCTATCCCGTCTTGGACTGCGCATCAACATCGGCCCCGATGGTCGCGGCCCCGCGCTGGCAGCCGAGCCCGCTTATGTGAAGGGCCTTGTCGAGGTGCAGGACGAGGGTTCGCAACTCGTGGCCCTGCTGGCGGGCGTCGAGCCCGGCCAGCAGGCGCTGGACCTCTGCGCTGGCGGCGGCGGCAAGACGCTTGCGCTCGCGGCGCTCATGGAGAACCGCGGCCAGATCTTCGCCACAGACAGCGATGGCCGACGCCTCATGCCTATCTTCCCAAGGCTTGAGCGGGCAGGGGCGCGCAATGTGCAGGTTCGCGCCCCGCGCGGCCCCAAGGACGTTCTGGAGGGCCTTGAGGAGCGCTGCGATATCGTTCTGGTCGACGCCCCCTGCACCGGTACGGGCGCATGGCGGCGCAATCCCGACGCCAAGTGGCGCATGCGGCCGGGCGCTCTCGAACAGCGCATCAAGGATCAGGACGAGGTGCTGGTGCGTGCGGCGCGATATGTGAAGCCGGGCGGCGCGCTCGTCTATATCACCTGCTCGGTGCTTCGGGTCGAGAACGAGGAGCGGGTCGCCGCCTTCCTCGAGCAGAACGATGGCTGGCTGCCCCGCGACGCCGCCCACATGGCCCGTATGGCGGCGCTGCCGGAGCTGGCGGCCCACGCCTCGCCCTTCGGCCCCGGCATCCGCCTCAGCCCCCGCGCAACGGGGACGGATGGGTTCTATATCGCTGTGCTGGTGAGGGGCTGAGAAGCTGCGGTCACCACTCCAGTGGTTTTGTTATTATTCCGTGCTGATCTGCGAATGATTGCGGAAATTGCGCAGTCTCAAGGTAATGACGGCGCGGGTCTACGACGAAGTCGGCGAGCCGCTTCAATTCATGGCTTCCTTTTTTGCGAGGCGGGATCAATCCAATTTTTAGACCGCATTCCTGCTTCGCAAGACGTATCGGTGTAAGCAGATCCGAGTCATTCGATGCTATTACGGCGCATTCGCAATCATTTGTGTGGGCGTCTTTCAGTAAATGAGCGGCGAGATTGACATCGGAGCCCTTCTCTTCGGTTTTAAGCACGAATGCGGTGAGAACTTGGCCACAACGGTCGGTCTTAAGAACCGGGCGTCCATCTCGATCTTTCAGCCAGCCTCCGGTCGTCGGGTCGACCTGCACCAAAGGTTGCCTTACAACCGAAGTGAGAAAATTGCCGAAGTAGATTTCCACCTTCGGCAATGTCGCCAAGGCTCGGAGATAGGCCAGTTGCCGAGTGGGTTGGTCGGGGTTGTGCGGGCGAGCGTCAAGCTTCGCGGTAAAATACAGGATCCTGTTGATCTCATTTTTGACCAAAAGCGTTTCGCAAAATCGCTGTAGGTCGAGCCACCTGTGCGGTGAGCTTTTGAGGAGACCGTAATAGAGGTTGAAGCCGTCTACATAAACGTTGGTTTTCAACAAAATTGCTCCACAAAATGCAACGGCGACCCTAGGGTCGCCGCGCGCCCGGTGACCGAAGCCCTCGGGGGAGTGCATTTTTTCTATACATCCTTCCCGTATCCGTCAACACAAGCATTACAATAGTGGCATTCCGCTGCGAAGCCCTCCCTGGCCAGAAAATAGTACAGAACCCCATAGATCGCGCCCGCTGCGATTGCGAAGGCGCGCCGCATCCTCTAATCCGACGCTTTGCGGAAGGACGAGACCATGGCCGGCCAGACTTCAGTTGATCCTCTCCACGACGAGATCATCAGGCATCACGACAAGGTGCTGATCGTCGATTTCGGCTCGCAGGTGACGCAGCTGATCGCGCGCCGCGTGCGCGAGGCGGGCGTCTACTGCGAAATCGCGCCTTTCCAATCGGCCGACCGCGCCTTCGCAGAACTCAAGCCCAAGGCGGTGATCCTGTCTGGCGGCCCGTGCTCCGTCACCGACGAGGGCTCCCCTCGCGCGCCGCAGGCCATTTTCGACGCGGGCATCCCCGTGCTCGGCATCTGCTATGGCGAGCAGGTCATGGCCGTGCAGCTTGGCGGCAAGGTCGAGGCGGGGCATCACCGCGAATTCGGCCGTGCGGAGCTTGAGGTTGCAGAAACCTCGGCTCTGTTCGAGGGCGTCTGGGAGCCGGGCAAGAGCTATCCCGTCTGGATGAGCCATGGCGACCGCGTGACCGAACTGCCCAAGGGTTTCCGCCGCATCGCCTTCTCGGAAAATGCGCCGCTCGCCGCCATCGCAGATGAGGCGCGCCGCTATTACGCCGTCCAGTTCCATCTTGAAGTCGTGCACACGCCTGACGGGGCGAAGCTGATCTCCAATTTCGTCCACAAGGTCGCCGGCCTCAAGCGCGATTGGACCATGGCGGCCTTCCGTGGCGAGGCGATCAAGACGATCCGCGCGCAGGTGGGCGACGGCCGCGTGCTGTGCGGACTGTCAGGCGGCGTGGATTCTGCTGTTGCGGCGGTGCTGATCCATGAGGCTATCGGCGACAGGTTGACCTGCGTATTCGTGGATCATGGCCTGATGCGCATGGGCGAGGCGACCGAGGTCGTGACCATGTTCCGCGACACCTACAACATTCCGCTCGTGCATGTGGACGCCAGCGAGATGTTCATCAATGCGCTCGACGGCGTGAGCGATCCTGAAGTGAAGCGCAAGACGATTGGCAAGCTCTTCATCGACGTCTTCGAGGCCGAAGCCAAGAAGATCGCCGCCGATGGGCGCGGCGCTCCGGCTTTTCTCGCGCAAGGCACCCTTTATCCTGACGTGATCGAGAGCGTCTCCTTCACGGGCGGGCCTTCCGTCACCATCAAGAGCCACCACAATGTGGGCGGCCTGCCCGAGCGGATGAATATGAAGCTCGTGGAGCCCCTGCGCGAGCTCTTCAAGGACGAGGTGCGGGCGCTGGGTCGTGAACTCGGGCTTCCTGAAGTCTTCGTCGGCCGTCATCCTTTCCCGGGTCCGGGCCTCGCGATCCGCATCCCCGGCGGCATCTCTCGCGAGAAGCTGGATATCCTGCGCAAGGCCGATGCGATCTATCTCGACGAGATCCGCAAGGCCGGCCTCTACAACGATATCTGGCAGGCCTTCGCAGTGCTGCTGCCCGTGCGCACGGTGGGCGTGATGGGCGATGGCCGCACCTATGACCACGTCTGCGCCCTGCGCGCCGTGACCTCGGTCGATGGCATGACGGCGGACTTCTTCCCCTTCGACATGAATGTGCTCGGCCGCACGGCGACGCGCATCATCAACGAAGTGCGCGGCATCAACCG
>CANGOK010000226.1 GCA_947455285.1 Beijerinckiaceae bacterium
CATAATCAGCAGCGGTTGGCGTTGGGGCGGCCTGCTGATTGAGCGCGCGTAAGCCATCGATGAGTTCAGTTCGCGTGAGCGCGCCATCCTTGTCAGCGTCCCAGGATGTAAGCGTATCGCGTGACGCTTCTATCTGGGCGAGCTGTTCGTCGGTCACGTTTGCGAGCGTGATCGTACGCTCCGCGCTTGTTCCGTCCTGCGCCGCCTCGCCCATCTGGGCGAGCATCGAATCGGCGGTGTCCATGATGGTGAAGATCGATGTGATCTCCTGCTTGGTGATCTTTCCGTCGCCGTTGGAGTCCCAGGCCTGAACGATGTTGGCGAGCTGCGAGACGTCGCCAAGCGTGGGATCCTTGATCCATGCGCCGGCGATGTCCTCCAGCGTGACATAACCTTTGTTCGTCGTATCGTATAGCGCCATCAGAGCGTCGGCGCGCTCCGCCGGGGTCTGCTGCGGCTGATCGGGCGTCGTAGTCGTTCCGGAGGTCGAATCGGAGGAGGAATTCGACGAACCGGAGCCGGCGGCGCCGTCGGTCGGTGTCGTGGCCGCAGCATCGGTGGCGGGAGTCGTCGCAGGAGTCGAGGGCGTCGTGGCGGTCCCCGACAATTCGTCCTCCGTGATCACCTTGTCGTTGTTCTTGTCGAAGGACGAGAACATCTCGACGGCCTGATATTGGCTGAGCGCGTAATTCGTTGAGAAAGATGGATAAAGCGTACAGTCGAAAATGGTCGGCCGCACCCCGGCCGATGTGAATCCGGTGCTTTGCGTCGAGCCTCGCGAACCCGCGATTTGCTCGGTGCGCTGTAGGACTGCGAAGACCTTCTGGAATTCGCCACCGGTGAGTTTGCCGTCACCATTGGTGTCGACTTCCGAGACGATCATTTTGGCGGATGCGGCGCGATCTCCGCTGGAGGCGGTGAGGGCGGCTATAATATTTGCTGCAAAATCAGTCACTTAAGCCTCCAATCGATTATTTGCAGCAATTTTTGTGCCGATGGCGGCCTGAGCGCCGACGTCCGATGGGCAGTCTTGAGCGATGCAATTTAAGTTTCGTTTCTGATCTAATAAGTAACCTACCTCCATCTTTCTATTGCGATTGGGATGGCGAGGGTCCACACTTCCCGCATGGATCAGACAGTCATCACCGTTCGCAGGGCGCGCAGGGTTGACGCGGAGAACATCGCCGCGGTCCATGATGCGGCCTGGCGCAGCGCCTATCGAGGCCTTATTCCCGGCGGCGAGCTTGAGCGCATGATCGCTCGCAGGGGTCCGCATTGGTGGGACGCCGCAATCGCCCGCGGCTCCCGGCTTTTGGTGCTCGACTTCGCCGATACGATTGGCGGCTATGCGAGCTATGGCCGCAATCGCGTGCCCTCCCTTCCCCACCGTGGCGAACTCTTCGAACTCTATCTCGCCCCGCAGTTTCAGGGCCTCGGCTTCGGCCGCAGGCTGTTCGAGGCGGCGCGCGCCGATCTCGCAGAGAATGGCTATCCATCGCTTCTGGTCTGGGCTTTGGCGGACAATGAGCGCGCGATCTCGTTCTATGAGCGTCTTGGCGGCAAGAGAGTGCGCTGCGCCCCCGAACAGTTCGGTCACGAGACGCGTGAGCGCGTAGCCTTCGGGTTCGAATAGGGCTGGCGCCTCATTTAGTCTGACTTGCCCAACTTCGTTCCTGCGCCTAGAGAGGCGACATCTAGAGAGGCTCCTTGCAGATGCGGAGTTGATGATGCGCCTTGAAGCAGTTGCGATCGGAAAGAATCCGCCTGACGACGTCAATGTCGTGATCGAAGTTCCGATCGGTGGCGAGCCCATCAAATATGAGATGGACAAGGAATCGGGCGCCCTGATGGTCGATCGGTTCCTCTACACTTCCATGCGTTATCCCGGGAACTACGGGTTCATTCCCCATACGCTTTCTGAAGATGGCGATCCCTGCGACGTCATCGTCGCCAACACCCGCGCCATCATTCCCGGCGCGGTGATGAACTGCCGCATCGTCGGCGTTCTCCTCATGGAGGACGAAGCTGGCGGCGATGAGAAGCTCGTCGCTGTGCCTTCGCCGAAACTCACGCGCCGCTATGAAAAGGTGCTGAATTATACGGATCTGCCGCAGATCACGCTGGATCAGATCAAGCATTTCTTCGAGCACTACAAGGATCTTGAACCCGGCAAATGGGTCAAGGTCGTGCGTTGGGGCGATGCGGCTGAGGCCAAGGCGATCGTCATGCAGGGCGTTGAACGCGCCAAGGCCGCCAAGAAGGCCGGCAAGTAAGCCGCGGCCCATTTTCCATCCTGATCGCGCCCGTCAGCGTTCGGCGGGCGTTGGATCGTTTTGTGCGAAATGAACCCGTAGGGTTTTTCCCTTCTCCGGCGGGGAAATAAGCCGCGCTCGGAATTGGATCGCCTCGCTTTGGTCGAGGTTGGCCTTGGGGGCGGGCGTGCTCCAGCGATAAATTTCTCGGCCATCATCATCACGCAGGCTAAGCTCGATGTCGGGCACGCTCCGTGCGTGATCGCGCAGGTTCTTGATTTCGCCTTCCACCGCCAGCACCCGTTGCGACGCTTCCACAGTGAAGCGTGATTTGATGTCACGTAATTGCAGACCTTGCAGGTTCACCGGCAGTCCAATTGCCGCATAGGCGCCCGCCAGGGACGGTGCGGTCCGCACCATCGCATCGCGTTTGATTATGCAAAAGGCCATCAGCAGGACGCCGGCGGTGGCCGTCGTCACACGCACCGCGCTCCGTAGCGCCAGCTTACGTTCTGGCGCCCTGACACGGCTCTGCGGCGCTCTTTTAACCTGCGGAGCCTCCACCGCCGGCGTCTCAGCTGGTCTCCTTCCGCAGCTTTCAGCCAGCAACGAAATTTCCGGCGCCGCGATGGTCGTGACCGTAGCTTGCAAAATGGCCGGCTCCAGCCAGCGATGTTCGCATACTGCGCAGCATATGCGTCGCGCCCGCCTGGCGAGAACGGAGCGAGGAAGGCGAAGGCCTGCGGCGCAGGCGGGGCACTGGATGATGAGCATGATCAGCATTTAAGACAATTATAGTTAAGGTCATGTTATCGCGCCCGCAGTTTCCCGGTCTGGACTTGACCTCGCGCGGGTCGCAAGCTTCAAGAAGGCTGCGAGGTTTGCCTTGGTCCGATTCGAAAATGTCGGTCTGCGCTATGGAATGGGAGCCGAGATCCTTCAGGACCTCAGCTTCGAGATCGCACCGCAGTCCTTCCAATTCCTCACCGGGCCATCCGGCGCCGGAAAGACGACATTGCTGCGCCTGATGTTGCTCGCGCTGAAGCCGACGCGCGGCCTCATCACCTTGTTCGATCGCGACGTGACCGTTCTTGATAAGGATACGATCACGAAGCTGCGGCGACGCATCGGCGTCGTCTTTCAGGACTTTCGCCTGCTCGATCATCTGACCACCTATGAGAACGTAGCCCTGCCGCTGCGTGTGCAGGGACGCGAAGAGGCGAGTTATCGGGCCGAAGTCATGGAATTGCTCGGCTGGGTCGGTCTTGGCGAGCGCATGCACATGCTGCCGCCGGTCTTGTCGGGCGGTGAGAAACAGCGCGCCGCAATCGCCCGTGCGCTTATCGTGCGGCCCGAACTGCTGCTCGCCGATGAGCCCACCGGCAATGTCGATCCGAGCCTCGCGCGCCGCCTGCTGCGTCTCTTCATGGAGCTGAACCGTTCAGGCACCGCCGTCGTCATCGCAACGCATGATCTTGCGCTGATGGATCAGTTCGACAGCGCGCGCCGCCTCGTGCTCGGCGATCGTCGGCTGCATATCTATGATTGAACGGATCGCGCAAAGGGCACGGCTTCCCCGGCAATGGGAGACGCTTTCGGGCATGAGCCTTAAGCGCAACAAGCCGCTTGTGCCTGCCGAGAGCATCGCGGGCCGCGCGCTCGTCACGGTCATCGCCATCATGACCTTTCTGGCCTCGTTGGCGGCTGGTTCAGGGATTCTTGTAAGCCAGGCCTCCCGCGATTGGACGCAAAACGTTTCCCGCGAAATGACGATACAGGTGAAGCCAGTCGCGGGTCGCGACATCGAGGCTGACGTGCGTCAGGCCGCTGATCTCGCGCGCGCGACGTCTGGCGTCGCCAATGTGAAAATTTTTGATAAGGGACAGTCCGAACATTTGCTGGAGCCATGGCTCGGCACAGGTCTTGATCTTGGGGCGCTGCCGATCCCTCGTCTCATCGTTCTTGAACTTGGCGCCGCGCGGCTCGACACTGGGCCGCTGCGCAAGGCGCTCGCCGAGCGCGCACCTAACGCCTTGCTGGATGATCATCGCCTCTGGCTTGAACGTCTGGCCGCCATGGCCCGCGCTTTGGTCGGCCTCGTCACGCTCATTTTCGCTCTGGTGCTGATGGCCATGGGGCTTGCGGTTACTTTCGCCACGCGCGGCGCGATGGCGGGCAATCGCGAAATTGTCGATGTGCTGCATTTCGTCGGCGCGGAAGATCGTTTCATTGCAGCCCAATTCCAGCGGCACTTTCTCTGGCTTGGCCTGCGTGGCGGTTGCATCGGCGGCGGCTGCGCCATGATGGCTTTCGCCCTATCGGGGCTCGTATCCAGCTGGTTCGGAAATTCTGCCGAGTCCGACCAGATACAGGCCATGTTCGGCGGCTTTGGTCTTGGCCTCTTCGGTTATTTCGCCATCGCCCTGATCGCCATTGCGGTCGCCTTGCTCACAGCGGCCATCTCGCGCACCATTGTGTTCCGTCACCTGCGTTCGCTGAGCTGAGCAATCCCATGATCGCCCCTGAAAGAGACAAGGGCTTGTTGGCGAGGCGCTGGCTCAAGCCGGCGGCCTTGCTGTGCCTTGGCTTGTTGGCTGTCGCCTTTGCAGGCTTTCTTCGTTTCTCCAATTCCATCGCGCTCGAAGAGGCGCCGTTGTCGCGTTCGGGCGTCGCCGCGCTCGCCTTGACTGGCGGAGCCGAGCGTATTCCTGACGCAATAGAATTGCTGGAACGCGGCCATGCAGGCCGTCTGCTCATCACCGGCGCTAATGCTTCCCTTACGCTGGCGGACGTGGCGCGTCTTGCGCCGCGCTCCAGCAAGATCATCGAATGCTGTGTCGATCTTGGTTATGAGGCCCGCAACACCATCGGTAACGCACGTGAAGCGCGGCGATGGCTCGATGCGCATGATTTGCGTGGTCCGGTCATCGTGGTCACATCCAACTATCATATGCCCAGGGCTCTGGCCGAGCTTGGCCATGAATTGCCTGGCACGGAGTTGATCCCATTCCCTGTCGTCACCGGCCGGCTGCGTCATGGCGCATGGTGGAACGATGTCGG
>CANGOK010000227.1 GCA_947455285.1 Beijerinckiaceae bacterium
TCCGCCGCATCAGGATTGGTGCGCACCAGCGCGAACATATAATCGGCGTGATGGCCGCCGGTGGTCCAGATCTTCTGGCCGTTGATGATGAATTTATCACCCTCACGCCGCGCGCGGGTGGAGAGCGAGGCGAGATCGGAGCCGGAATTTGGTTCCGAATAGCCCTGACACCAGATCGTCTCGCCGCTCAACATGCCCGGCAAAAAGGCGGCCTTCTGCTCCGGCGTTCCATAGCGGATGAGGATTGGGCCGATATGGCTGATCGCCTGACTCGAAAGTTCCGGCGCGCCCTTGTGCGCCAGCTCCTCAAACAGGATCAGACGCTGCTCGACGCTGGCCGCCATGCCCCCATGTTCCCGAGGCCATGCAGGAGCGATCCAGCCGCGCTTGCTGAGGGTTTGATGCCACCACATGGCGTCCGTGATTTTCGGACGCGTGGGCAGGTCGCAGAGATGTGCGGGCAAGGACTCGTCAAGAAAGGTTCGCACCTCTTGGCGGAAGGCGGCGTCTTCCGCGCTCTCGGAGCGGAATAGATCGAAAAGGTCGGGCGAACCATCTTCGAACATGGATTCTGCGACGCGCGTGCGATGCGCCTGCACGGTGCGGAAGACGCGCGTCAGAACCATGATGCGCTTGAGGAAGAGGCCGATGTCGCTCTCATCCGTAAAGCCCATGGCGCCGTGCATCTGCACCGCCCATTTGGCGGTGCGCAGCGCCATGTCGCCGGCGCGCGCACGAGCGGCCGCGATCAGCTCAAGCATTCCGGGGCGGCCGCCATCGGCGAGCCTCGCGGCCTCGTTCACCAGCGCGCGCGCAAGTTCAATATCCGCATAGGCGTCGACGGCCCGATGCTGCAGGGCCTGAAAGGCGCCGAGCGTGCGGCCAAACTGGCGACGCGTGCGCATATAGTCCAGCGTGCGTTCGAACACTTCGGCGGCGGCGCCCACTGTCTCAGCCGCAAGGCCGATCTGCACGGCGAAGCGCAGGTGATCGAGCAGCGCCTCAGCCTCAGCCCCGCGCGCCATGATCTGCTTTGGCGTGATGGGCATGACGCGGAAGAAGATGTCAGCGGACTCATGTCCATCAACCAGCGCGCTTGAGGCGACTTCGAGCCCCTGCGCGTCGCGGGGCGCATAAACGAGCGCCAGCTCCCCCGCATATTTCACATCGACGATGAAGCCCTGCGCATGGGCGCCATCAGGAATAGCGTGTTTGGAGCCGTTGAGGCGCAAGTCTCCATCGACTGTTTCGATCTTGCTGCCATGACCGGGCGCTGGCCGCAGCCCGGCGCTTTGCAACGCAGGCAGAACCATCGCGCGGCCTTCGAGCATAGCCGCGGCGTCAGGAACGCCCGCGTGCAGCAGGCCACAACTTGCAAGCAGCGGCGCGGAGATCGGCAGCAGCTTACGGCCGAATTGTTCGAGCACGATGGTGAGATCAAGACAGGAGAGGCCGAGGCCGCCCACCTCCTCATCAGCGCGCAGACCTGTCCACGAACCTTCTGCGAGCGTCTGCAACCACTGCGCGCGCTGCGCCTCATCGAATGGCTTGCGGCCGAGGAGGCCAAACCCTGCGGATTGCTCGGCGAAGCGCGCGGCGTTGTCGCGCAGCAGCCTATGGTCGGCCTCGCTCACCATGTCCCCCTTACTTCGTCGGCGCGTCGATCAAGGCCTTGGCGCGCGCCAGAACGTCGGGCGGCGTGTTGACGATGGAGTCCGCGATTTTCTGCGAGGCTTCGCCCGTGCCGGGGCTGATGTCCATCGCAGCCTTGGCGGCTTCGGCGAGAAAATCGTGATCCTTCACCATTGCGTCGAAGGCCTTGCGCAGGGCTGCGACGCGTTCCGCCGGCACATCCTGCGTCGTCACCAGCGAACGCGACAGGTCGGTATCCGAGGAGAAGAACTCCAGCAGCTTGCGGTCGGATTCGTTCGTCGCCAACTCCATCAGCAGCGGCACGTCTGGCAGGTCTGCGTGGCGCACCAGCGCGACCTGAACGAGGATGTTGATCTTCTTTTCCTTCAGCCATTCAGGCTTGGTCGATTTCCACGAAGCCCAGGAATTCGATCCGCGCCCTTCGACCTCGCCGCGCTCCATGGCGAGGTTGACCTCGTTGCCGCCGGGATAGCCGGTCACGACGCGGAATTTCGTGCCCGCAACCGTATTGATCAGCACCGGATAAAGCGCGCCAGCCGTGCCCATAGGGGCGCCCAGCAGCACTTCGCGGGTTTTGACCTGATCGACCGCGGTGACGCCGGTCGTGTGCCAGGTGTTGACGACATTGGGCGCGCTTGTCGTATTGCCGAGCCAGATGAACTTGCGCGTATCGAACTCCACGCCCGGCGCAGAGACGGCCTGCGCGGCCATCATGTTCTGCATGATCATATGCAGGGTCGTTCCATCGCGAGGCGCGATCTTGGCGAGCCAGTTCGCCGCCTGAATGCCGCCGCCGCCGGGCATGTTGCGCGGCACGATGGTCGGTTCGCCCGGAATATATTTGCCCATGTAACGGGCGATGAGGCGGCCGCGATAATCGTAATCGTTGCCCGGCGAGGTGCCTATCACCAGGCTGATGGACTTGCCACGGTAGAAATCAGCCACATCCTGCGCCTGAGCAAGCGGAGCCGTTGCCGCCAGCGTCGCCCAGAAAGCGCCAGCCATCGCAATGCTGCGAGCGATCATTCCGTCTTCCTTCCCTTGGCCTGCGGCGCTACGTCCTTTGCAGGAACGCGCGCCCCTCTGTAGTTTGGAATACCCCATCTGAGGGAAAATGCGCAATGAGGCGCAATCAGGAGGAATTGCCCGTGACCGGCTTCAGCGACCTCGCCAACGCCGTCGATCTCGACGATCTGCGCCGCCGTCTCGATCCGCTGGAGTTCATGGCGGGCTGGAACAAGCACGAGCCCTCCCTGTGGAAAGAGCCGCGCACCGATTTCAAGCCCATGGTCTGGCGCTGGGACGCTGCGAAGGCGGGGCTGGACGCGGCCGGGCGCCTGATCGACGCCGAACAGGCGGAGCGGCGCAACCTGTTCATGGTGAACCCCATCGAGGGCAACCATTACGCGACCCTGCGCACGCTCGTCACCGCCTATCAGATGCTGCTGCCGGGCGAGAAGGCGCGCACCCACCGCCATTCGCCCAACGCGCTGCGCCTCGTGCTCGATGTGGCGGATGAGTGCTACACGGTGGTGGACGGCGTGCGCATAGACATGAAGCCGGGAGACGTTCTGCTCACCCCGGGCATGAGCTGGCATGGCCATGGCAATGAAGGCTCGGCGCCCGGCTACTGGATTGATTTCCTCGACGTGCCGCTGGTGCAACTGCTCGAGCCAATGTTCCTTGACCTTTGGGAAGGCTTGCAGCCCGCCAGCGAGCGCACCCGCAACAGTCCCTTCGTCTTCTCGATGGAGAGCATGCGGGCGGAGCTGGCGCAGGCGAAAGCGGATGAACATGGCCGCCTGCGCATCCGCCTCGACGCGCCCTCCATGCCCACGACAGCGCTTTTTATGGAGAAGCTGGCGGCAGGACAAGCCAGCAAGCTGCTTCGCTCTACCGAAAACCAGATCTTCGCCGTGGTGAGCGGCGCGGGGACCTCGCAGATCGGCGAGCAGAGCTTCAGCTGGAGCCGGGGCGATGTCTTCGTGGCGCCCGGCTGGCACGCGGTGCGCCATCAGCCCAGCGAAGATTCAATGATCTTCTGCGTGTCGGACCTGCCAGTGCATGAGAAGCTCGGCTTCCACCGGATGCGCGTGGAGGGCTAGGCTTCCGCTCCAATGGCCGTTTGCGGCGCGAGCTTGAACACCCCGCGCCAGCGAATGACGCCCCATGCCAGCGGATGGGCCTTTCGCCACAGCCGCGCCACATCCTCCGCGAGAACCCCGCCGCGCACATGTGGCGGGGCGGCGAAGACCTCGCCCATACGCCCAGAAAGAGACCGATCGGCCAGCACGTCCCAACGCGAGTGGCCGCCCATGAGCGGCGAGTAAATTCCAAAGACCACCCGGGCGATCCGCGTCTCGCGCGCCGCAAAGGAACACATGGGGCAAGGCTCGACCGTGGTGTAGAGCGTGCAATGACGCAGGCCGCCGCGACCCAACAGGCGCTGCGCCTCGCTCATCGCCACCATCTCCGCATGGCGGGTCACGTCGCCGTCCCGGTGGGCGCGATTGGATCCCACGCAAATGATCTCGTCGTCACGCGCGATGACGCAGGCGAAGGGGAATTCGCCAGCAGCCACCCCCTCCCGCGCGCAAGCGATGCAATGGCGCATCATGCGCAGGTCTGTATCCTCTTTCACCCGATCCAGCATCGTTTCACCCGCTCCCTGAGGCCAAGTGACTTTAAAGCCAGCGGAGCTGGCGAATTCATGGCGCCCCCACCAGAACGCTCTACCGCCAAGGCTGTTTCATTTTTCGGAGAAGGACCTATCGAGGGCCCTGTGGGAACGAGCCGGACCTGCCCTTGCGCGCCCCTCCAAAGCGGACTAAGTTTCCGATCAGCCGAGGGGTGCCGCAGCGTTTGCGGCTGAGATCATACCCGTCGAACCTGATCTGGTTAGCGCCAGCGGAGGGAAGGCGAAGCAGGACCTAGGGTCCATCTGCGACTTCCTCCCATTTTGAACAACACACCGCCATCGAGCGGCGACTGGAGGACCTCATGAACGTGCAGCCCAAGCACAGCACCCTCGTTCCCGAGACCGTGACGACCGGCCCGCTTTCGGGCTCGCAGAAGGTTTATTACAGCCCGAAGGATCACCCCGAGCTGCGCGTTCCCTTCCGCGAGATCACGCTGAGCGACCCCAAGGAGCCTGCAGTTCGCGTCTATGACGCCTCCGGCCCCTATACGGAGGTGGACGCGCGCATCGATCTCGCCAAGGGCCTCAACCCGGTCCGCGACGCCTGGCTGTCAAAGCGTGAGGGCCTCGAAACCTACACCGGCCGCGCGGTCAAGCCCGAGGACAATGGCGATGTGAGCGGCGACAAGCTCGTCTCCCCCTGCCCCGCCAATCGCCAGCCGCGCCGCGGCCTCGATGGCAAGCTCGTCACCCAGTATGAATTCGCCCGCGCGGGCATCATCACCGAAGAGATGATCTATGTCGCGCATCGCGAAAACCTCGGCCGCGAGAAGATGCTGGAGGGCGCGGAGGCCAAGGTGGCCGATGGCGAGAGCTTCGGCGCCGACATCCCCGCTTTCGTGACGCCGGAATTCGTGCGCGACGAGATCGCCCGCGGCCGCGCCATCATCCCCTGCAACATCAACCATCCCGAGCTTGAGCCGATGATCATCGGCCGCA
>CANGOK010000228.1 GCA_947455285.1 Beijerinckiaceae bacterium
GCAGACGCTCTATCGCACCTCCAATGATAGCCCCATCGTGCGCGCCCTCATCGAGGCGGCGGAGGCTGGCAAATCCGTCACCGCCCTCATCGAACTAAAGGCGCGTTTTGACGAAGAGGCGAATATACGTTGGGCGCGCGATCTAGAGCGCGCGGGCGCGCAGGTCGTCTTTGGGTTCATTCAGCTAAAGACCCACGCGAAACTGTCCATGGTGGTGCGTCGCGAGGCCCAGAACCTCGTGACCTATTGCCATGTGGGCACGGGCAATTATCACCCTGTCACCGCCCGCATCTATACGGACATTTCCTACTTCACCGCCGATCCTGCGATTGGTCGCGATGTGGCGCGCATCTTCAACTATGTGACGGGTTATGCGGAGCCCGCCGGTCTTGAGCGCATGGCGGTTTCGCCGATTTCGCTCAAGAAGCGACTGATGACGCATATCGAGGAGGAGATCGCCTTCGCGCGCGCAGGCAAGCCTGCGGCCATCTGGGCCAAGTGCAATTCACTGGTCGATCCGCAGGTCATCGACGCCCTTTATCAGGCCAGCCAGGCGGGCGTGCAGATCGACCTTGTCGTGCGCGGCATCTGCTGCCTGCGGCCGGGCGTGCCGGGCCTGTCGGACCATATCCGCGTGAAGTCTATCGTCGGGCGCTTCCTTGAACATGCGCGCGTTTACTGTTTTGGCGGCGGGCATGGATTGCCTCACCCCAAGGCGCACGTCTATATCTCTTCCGCCGATCTCATGCAGCGTAATCTCGAGCGGCGCGTGGAAGTCATGACCCCCATCGTCAACCCCACCGTTCATGAACAGGTTCTGGATCAGATCATGGTCGCCAATATCATGGACAATCAGCAGAGCTATCGTGTTCTGCCTGATGGGAGCAGCGAAAGAGTCGCATTGCTTCCGGGCGAAGAGCCCTTTAACGCCCATAACTATTTCATGACCAATCCCAGCCTTTCGGGGCGGGGCAAATCTTTGAAGAACTCCAGCCCGAAGAGCCTCTTCAAGAGACTGCAATCACGGTGACCGCATGACTTTTGAAAAAAGCCTCGCGAAGCTTGATGCGCCGGGGCGTCTCGCCATCGGCAAGCCGGTGGCTATCGTGGACATAGGCTCGAACTCCGTTCGCCTTGTCGCCTATGAGGGCCTGTCGCGGTCGCCGACCCCGATCTTCAACGACAAGCTGCTTTGCGGCCTTGGGCGGGGCGTCGCGGTTACGGGCAAGCTGCCCAAGGATGGCGTGGCGAAAGCCTTGGGCGCGCTGCGCCGGTTTCGCGTTCTTTGCAATCTCATGGAGATTGGCGACATCCATGTGCTGGCGACCGCCGCCGCGCGTGACGCCACGAATGGCAAACAGTTTCTTGACGCCGCCCGCGAGGCCATCGGCGCCCCCATCGAGCTTCTGGCGGGGCGGCGCGAAGCTGAACTGTCGGCGCTGGGCGCGGCCTCCGGTTTTTATAAGCCCGATGGCGTCGTCGGCGATCTCGGCGGCGGTTCGCTTGAACTCGCTGATGTTAAGGGCCTGCGTTTGGGCAAGGGCGAGACCCTGCCGCTCGGCGGTCTTTCGCTGATGGACGTTTCGGGCAAGAGCCCGAAGAAGGCCGTCAAGATCGTGCGCGAAGCCATCGCCGACAGCATGGCCCTGCAAGGCCTGCGCGACCGCAGCTTCTATGCGGTCGGCGGCACATGGCGCGCATTGGCGCGGCTGCATATGCGCCAGCGCAATTATCCGCTGAACGTCATGCACGGTTATTCGATCCCCGCGCGCGACGCCTCCGATTTCGCCTCGCTTGTCGAGCGCGTGAACGTCGAGGCGCTCATCGCCATCGATAGCGTGGCGACGGCGCGTCGTCCGTTGCTCGCCTATGGCGCCGTGGTGCTCGATGAAATCATCCGTCGGGCGAAGCCCCGCGATGTCGTCATCTCGGCGCTTGGCGTGCGCGAGGGGCTGTTGTTTGAACGGCTCGACGCTGCGCAAAAGCGCGCTGATCCCCTCATCTCCTCCGCCAGCGACCTCAATGTGCTGCGCTCACGCGCGCCGATGCATGGCGAGGAACTGTGCATTTGGACCGATCAGTTCATTCGCTCGACCCATCTCGATGAGACGCCCGAGGAAAAGCGCCTGCGTCACGCGGCTTGCCTGCTGTCCGACATAGGCTGGCGCGCACATCCTGATTATCGCGGCGAGCAATCGCTGAACATCATCGCCAATGCGGCCTTTGGCGGCATCGATCATCCCGGCCGCGCCTTTCTCGCACTGACGACCTCTTATCGCCACATGGGCCCTGACGCTGACGTCAGCCCGACCCTGCGCAGCATCGCTACCGTGCGGATGCTTGACCGCGCGCATATTCTCGGCGCGGCCATGCGTGTGGCCTATCTGCTTTCGGCGGCCATGCCTGGCGTTCTTCCGCGCTGCGCCATGGTCGTCGCGAAGACCAAGCTCGTTCTCTCGGTCCCCGAGGAGATGGCGCCGCTGGTCAACGAGCGGCTCATCGGGCGCTTGAAGCAGATGGGCAAACTGATCGGGCGCGAGCCGACGATCAAGGTGCTGTAAGCCGTCAGGCTGCGTCCACGGAAGACTCTTGGGCGTCGCGCCATTCGAGCGTGACGACCTTGTTCTCCTCGATGGTGAGGGCGAGGCGGCCGTGCTTCAATTCGAGCGCCCGTGCACCGAAGAGTTCACGACGCCAGCCGACCATGGCCGCGACATTCGCCTTGTCATCGGCGGCGATGGCTTCGAGGTCATCGACCGTGGCGATCATCTTGGCCGCGACGCCATGGCGCTCGCAAACCTGCCGCAGCAGCACCTTCAGCAGTTCGACGGTTGCGCCGCCGCCATTGCCACGACGCTCGCGTTCGATGCGGGGCAGGGTCTTGGGGTCGCGCGCAAGGCCGCGTTCAATCGCTGCGAGCAGTTCGGCGCCCGAGCGCGAACGCTCCATGCCGCGCGGGAAAGAGCGAAGCTGCCCCAGAAGGTCGGCGGTGCGAGGCGCGGCGAGGGCGATCTCGATGAGGATGTCGTCCTTGAGCACGCGCGAGCGCGGTACATCGCGCGACTGGGCCTCGCGCTCGCGCCAGGCGGCGACTTCCATCAGCACGGAAAGATCGCGCGGCTTGCGTGCGCGGTTGCGCAGGCGCTCCCATGCGTTGTCGGGATGCTGCTCATAGGTCGAGGCTGAGGTGAGCGTCTGCATCTCGTCGGCGAGCCAGCTGGTGCGGCCAGACTTTTCGAGCCGGGCGCGCAGCGAGCGGTAGACGTCGCGCAGATGGGTCACATCGGCCAGCGCATAGGCGACCTGCGCATCCGTAAGTGGACGGCGCGACCAGTCGGTGAAACGCGAGGACTTGTCGACGGGCACCTTGCAGACGGACTGCACCAGCTCGCCATAGCTGACCTGATCGCCATAGCCGCAGACCATGGCCGCGACCTGCGTGTCGAACAGGGGGGCGGGCACCATCTTGGCGAGGTTCCAGACGATTTCGATGTCCTGCCGCGCGGCGTGGAAGACCTTCACGATGGCGGGATTGGCCATAAGCTCGAAAACGGGCGTCAGATCGAGCCCTTCGGCCAGCGCGTCGATGGCTACGGCCTCGTCGTCGGAGGCGAGCTGGATGACGCAGAGTTTCGGCCAAAAGGTCGTCTCCCGCAGGAACTCGGTGTCCACGGTGACGAAGGGGTGGCGGGAGATGCGGTCGCATACCGCAGCAAGGGCGTCGGTCGAAGTGATCAGGCTCATCGCTGCTGCCTATACATGAAACGCTCCAGATGGGCGAGACCGGGGCCGAGGATTTGGGTTTGTCCCCTGATTCATCCAATTATGGTCGCAATCGCGCCACAGCGGATGGGGAAAAGGCAGGGGACTGGCGTCAGCGCCGCAGTTTTCCAGCCCAAATCTCCGGTTCCCTTGGCCTACCTCGATCCGCCGCCCTTTCCAGCCCCGGTCATCGTCATGAAGGATGTCGGCGGCTATGTCTCCGAATATCAGGCCCAGACCGCCCGCTACCGGCAGGAAGGGCGCGAGGTGCGCCTGCACGAATGCCGCTCCGCCTGCACGCTGGCCCTCAGCCTGCCCAATGTCTGCGTCTATCCATCCAGCCTCCTGAAATTCCACAAGGCCTATAACGCTGACACCCGCGCGGTGGACGAGGGCGTGTCGGCGGAGCTTTTCCGCAGCTACCCCGCCGCCGTGCAGGCCCGGCTCGGCGGGCTGACGCGCGAATATCGCGTGCTCACGGGGAACGAACTCATCGCCCTGGGCCTGCGCAACTGCAACGAGGGCGCGACCCAGATGGCCCGCGCCCGCCCGCAGGCGCCCCCTGCGCCCCCTGCGCCCCCTGCGCAGGAGGAGGGGCTCTTCGGCAAGCTGACGGCGGCCTTTTCGGTGAAGCCCACCGTCGATCCCACCCCCGTTGCGAGCCTGCGCGCGCCGCGCAGCAAACGCAGCTTCGCCCCGCCGCCGGAGGATTGGGAGGACATCGACGCCGACATCCCCCTGCCGCCCCGCCGCCCGGTCGATCTGCAACCCTTGCCCGAGCCCGGCCTGCCCCGGCTCATCGACGGCGCGCAGCAGGCTCTCTCGGCGAGCTTGAGGGCGACCGGCGAGCTTTTCCGGTTTGACTGGCTCGACTGAGGGCCTCGCTTCCATTCCTGCGGGCGCGCAGTAAACTCTCCCCAAAATCGAGGAGGAGCGCCCATGTCCGTCACCGTTCATCCGGTCTCGCCCGCCATTGGCGCGGAGTTGCGCGGCGTCGATATTTCCGGCCCCATCGATGACGCCACATTCGCCGTGATCCACAAGGCATGGCTCGATCATGGCGTGCTGGTGTTTCGCGGCCAAAGCCTCGACGCCGAGCAGCAGCGCGCCTTCGTTTCGCGCTTTGGAACCATCGGCAAGCGCGCCGGGTCCTTGCCCGCCAAGCGTCCGCGCGCCTTCGAGGGGCCGGACTATAACGCCGACGCCATGCTCGTTTCGAACATCCGCAGGGATGGCAAGCCAATCGGCGTGCTGCCCGATGGCGAGATGTGGTTCCACCACGACATGTGCTATTCGCCCACGCCCAACCGCGCGAGCTTCCTCTATTCCATCGAAATTCCAAGCCACGGCGGCGACACCCATTTCGCCAATATGTATGCCGCCTATGAACGCCTGCCCGAGGGCCTGAAGGCGCGCATCGAGGGCCGACAGGTCCTGCAGGCCTTCGATGAAGTGCAGGACGCGCGGCTCGACCTTTCCAGCATCCCCCTCGAGGAGGTGAAGCAC
>CANGOK010000229.1 GCA_947455285.1 Beijerinckiaceae bacterium
CATGCTCTTCAACACGCGGATCAATGTTGGCGAAGGTGCCGACGGCGCCCGAAATGGCGCAGGTGGCGATTTCCTTGCGCGCCTGCACGAGGCGTTCGCGGCAGCGGGTTAATTCCGCATAGGCATGCGCGAGCTTGAAGCCGAAGGTCACGGGCTCGGCATGGATGCCGTGGGAGCGGCCGATGACCGGCGTCATCTTGTGTTCGAAGGCGCGGCGCTTGATGGCGGCGAGCAGGGCGTCCATGTCGGCGATCAGAAGATCGGAGGCGCGGGCGAGCTGCACGGCGAGGCAGGTGTCGAGCACGTCGGATGACGTCATGCCCTGATGCACGAAGCGCGAGTCGGGGCCGATGAATTCAGCGAGATGCGTCAGGAAGGCGATGACGTCATGCTTCGTCACCCGCTCGATTTCGTCGATGCGGTCAACGTCAAAGGTGACGTTCCCCGCCTTCTCCCAGATCGCCTTCGCGCTCTCCTTCGGGATGACGCCAATCTCCGCCAGCGCGTCGCAGGCGTGCGCCTCGATTTCGAACCAGATGCGGAAACGGGTCTGGGGATCCCAGATGGCGACCATCTCAGGGCGGGAATAGCGGGGGATCATGGGCAAGCTCGCTGGTTGTGCGGGCCAGCCCATAGCATGGGGCGGTCGCGTGGCAAACCCCGCCTGCGCCTCAGTCCTCCAGCAGGTGGCCGACGCCGGCCTCGCGCGCCCAATATTCCCAGCCGCGCAGCAGGGCGGGCGATTCGGTGTCGAGCTTGAGCCGCGCTTCCACCTCGCCCTGCGACAGGGCGATGAATTCGCCCATGCGCATGGCGTTCATCATGACGCGCGCGTTGCGGGGGATGAAGACCGAGAGGCGCACGAGATCATTGATCGAGCGGCCGACGCAGACGAAGCCATGGCCGCGCATGAGGGCGAGGCGGTTGCAGTCGAGGCAGCCCGCGAGATCGCGCCCCTGCGCCATATTGGTCACGAGCAGGGTCGTCTCGTCGCCGAATTTGTCGGCGATGTCCCAGACAGGCACTTCGGAGCCCATGTCGCCGACATTGTGGATGACCGGGCGCAGGCGAACCTTCTTGGAGATGGAGAAGGGCAGGACGTCTTCGGCATGGGAATGCAGGACGGCCTTCACATCGGGTCTGCGCTCATAGACGCCGCCGTGGATATAGCGCTCGAGATAAAGCGGACGCTTTTCGTCATGCACGGGTGTTCCATCGAGATGGAATTCGATGATGTCGTCTTCTTCGACGATGGCGGGGCTCAATGAGCGCGCGAGCAGATATTTGTTGGGGTCGGTGGGATGGCGCATGCTCACATGGCCATAGGCGTCGAGCACATCGTTCCTGGCGAGAATACGATTGGCGATGACGACATCGCGCTTGACCCGTGTGAGAGCGTCCATCTGGTTTCATCCCTGACTGATTTGCGTTGCAGGGATGATAGGGCCTCAGCGCCTCCACTGGAAGCGAAGAAAAAGGCGCCGCTCCTCGCAAGAGCGCCGCCCCTTATCTGTCACCAATGGCGCCAACCGTGATGGCGGTGATGGCGGGGGTGGTTGGGAACCCAGTGGCAGCGATAGGGACCGCAGACCCAGCGCACAGCATCGATCGGCGGGCCAAGGAGTTCATGCGCGAAATCCCTCGGCATGGCCGAAGCGGCGGGCGCTGAAAGCGCCAGTGCGCCGAGGGCGAGTGTGGCGGCGAAGGCTGATTTCAGTGCGATGGTCATGTTGGATCCTCCTTTCAGGATGGATCCTTTCTAGAGCAAGCCTGCTGAGGCGAGGCTGAACGGACGGTTCATCTCCCGTTCAGTTGATCAGCGGCTTAGGCTGACGTTTGGCCGAAGCCCATTTGTTCCCAAGAGCAATCGCAGGGCTTTCCAGTAATTTAAAAAGGATGCCGCTGATCAGCAACACGGTGCTTAGCCAGATCGTGATCCGAAATGATCCCGCCAGATCTGGCAAGGGCAGTAACCCAAGAACAAGCATATGAGACAAGTAAATGGAGTATGAAATTCGGCCAATGGGAGCAAGTATTCTTGAGGTCCGCGCATTTAACAAAACAATCATTCCGATGAATGTCGGCGGAGCTACAAGCGCGGCGATAGACAGGTATGATAATCCCCATTTTAAAGCCCATGAAATCACGCGAACGTATATCATCAATCAAATCAAGGATGATGCAGCCGTGAAGTGGAGCGTCCCAAGTGAGCCAGAGTTCCAAAGGTATGTAGTTAGCCCAAATAGGAAGAAGGACATCATCAAAAAAAATTTTCGAGATCCTTCAAATCGCTCTGGGCCGAGAACCATGAAGCCGACCAGTATCAGGCACGCCCATAGGAGCAGTTGTTTCCTGGGCATTCCCACGAGGATGTAAAGTGAACAAAAAATGTAGAAAATGAATTCATATGCTAATGTCCATTCCAGACCTCCAAACGCCATGGGGAGGTCGAAGAAATATGCTGTAAATGTTAAGGTCGACGCAAAAAAGAGCGTCGGCTTCGTCGAGATGACTTCTTGGAGCTTGATGATCCAATCAGGGTATATTGAGCCAAATATCGCCCAGGCAGGCACCATCAAAACGATGTATAAAGGCAAAAGGCGAAACGTTCGCTTGATCCAAAACGTCCGTAACGATGCTGTCCTTCCAAGGTGAATGTCCAAGTACGACATTGTCATTGGTATTACATAACCGCTGACGCAGAAGAAAATGAAGACGCCGGTGACCCCGACATTCCACACGCTGTTTTCGAATTCAAATACCTTCGATGACAGTCTTTCACCGAAATGCGATCCCAAAACCAGTATAACCGCCAGCGCTCGAATTGCATCGAGCTTATCATTTCTGGCGCCCAAACTTAACTTCATGATGTTTGGTTATCCTGATTGGGCATCCAATGAATGGTGGCCCGGCGCTTCGCTTCAGGTCCAGTCGCGAGTGCTATGAGATGGCCTCACACGCTTTCGCCGCGCGCCGCGAGGCCCGCCGCGCGAATGGCGGCGACGTTGGAGGCATAGGCGCTCTTGCCGCCCTTGAAGGCGGCCGAGCCCGCAACGAGCCAGTTCGCGCCTGCCGCGACCACTTCGCCCGCGTTCTCCGCCGTGACGCCGCCATCGACCTCAAGATCGATTTCGCGGCCGCGCAGCATGTCGGCGACGTTGCGGATTTTGGGGAGGGTCGAGCGGATGAAGCTCTGGCCGCCGAAGCCCGGATTGACCGACATCAGCAACACGAGGTCAACCATGTCGAGCACCGGCTCCAGCACGCTCTCATGGGTGCCCGGATTGATCACGACGCCCGCCTTCTTGCCGAGCGCGCGGATCGCCTGAAGCGAGCGATGCAGATGCGGGCCTGCCTCCGCGTGAACGGTGATGATGTCCGCGCCCGCCTTGGCGAAGGCCTCAAGATAAAGGTCCACCGGCGAAATCATCAGATGCACGTCGAAAGGCGCGTCGGTCACATGGCGGATCGATTGCATGACCATGGGGCCGAAGGAGATGTTAGGCACGAAATGCCCGTCCATGATGTCCACATGCACCACATCCGCGCCCGCGCTCATCATGTCGTGCACCTCCTCGCCAAGGCGGGAGAAATCGGCGGAGAGAATGGAAGGGCAGATCTTGAGGGGGCGCATGGGCAGGTCCATTGATGGGGTCTGCGGGCGGTAGCATCTGGGCGCGGACGAGTCCATGGCCAGACGTCCAGACTGGCAGGCTGGGCCTTGGCCGGTTAAGGTTCGCGGATATGACGCAGCTTGACCGCCCCACCTCGCGCGCCTTCGCGCCGAACGGACCTTTGATCTGGGGCCTCACGGCCACCCAGATCATGGGTTGGGGCAATCTCTATCATTGTTTCCCGCTCTACATGCAGCAGATGCAGGCGGAGTTCGGCTGGTCCATGACCGAGTCGAACATCTCGCTGACCATTGGCCTAGTGATGGCGGACCTCATCGCCATCCCCGTCGGCCATTGGGTGGACCGCAGGGGCGGCCATCTCATCATGACTTTCGGTGCGGCGCTGGGGGCGGTGCTGCTCCTGTGCTGGTCGCAGGTTCAGACCCTTACGGGCCTCTATGTGATCTGGGCCTGCATAGGTGTCGCGCAGGGGTGTTCGCTGGGGCTCGTGCCAGCCTCCGTGGTGACGGCCAATGTCCGCGATTTCCGGCGCGGGCTCGCTTACGTCTCCTTTTTTTCTGGCCTCGCCTCCACCATCGCCATTCCTCTCGTGAGCTTGCTCATTTCGGCGGTCGGCTGGCGCCATTCCCTCATGGTGCAAGCGGGGGTGCAATTTCTGGGACCTGTCTGCGTGAACGCCGTCGTCCTGCGCGGCACTCGGGGCAGCCGCTCGGGCGAGCGGGGCAAGCCCGCAGCCGAACGCGAGCCTTCGCCTGTGCCGCGCGTGCTGCGCATGCCCGCCTTCTGGTTTCTGGCTTTGGCCTGCAGCATCCACTGGTTCAATTCCATGGGCCTGTCGATGCATATCCTGCCCCTGATGCAGGAGCGGGGCATGAGCCTGCAGACGTCTGTAACCCTGATGATGATCAACGGTCCCGCAGCCGTCGCCGGGCGGCTGATGATGTTCTACCTCGTGCCGGGCAGTTCAGGGATCATCACCGGGCGCTACATGTTTCCGATGTTCGCCGCAGGCACTTTATTGCTGGCGCTGGCTTCTGATTTCACTAGCTTTGTGGCCTATGCGGTGACCTTTGGCATGGCGGCGGGGGTGTTGATGATCGTCCGCCAGACGAGCGTAGCCGAGATTTTCGGCACGCGAGGCTATGGGGCGATCTCGGGGGCGCTCGCCACCGTCTCCATCGTGCCCCGCACCACCGGCGCGCTGGCGGTCGCCATGATGCATGACTGGTTTGGCAGTTACGGTCCGGTGGTCTGGGTATTGTTCGGCCTGACCGTGGTGGGGACGGCGGCGTTTTATCTGGCGGCGGCGTCGCGGTCGGGGAACTAACGCAAACGGCGGCCCAAAAGAGCCGCCGCGCAAAAATTGAGATTTCTGAAAATCTCAGATCTTGCCGTGGGTGCCGTCACAGAGAGGGCGGTTCACCGACTCCTTGCAGCCGCAGAAATAGGCCTTGCCGTCCTTCGGCGCGGTGTAGCGGGTGGGCGTGAGTGTGCTGCCGGCCTTGTGGGCGCCGTCGCAGAAGGGCTGCTTCTGGGAGAGGCCGCAAGCGCACCAGGCGTAGGTCTTGCCGGCCTCGACGTCGATGGCGTAGGGGGCCTTCTGGGCGGCGACG
>CANGOK010000230.1 GCA_947455285.1 Beijerinckiaceae bacterium
CTGCTCCAGAAAGGCGCGGAAATCGCCCAGCCGCTCGCGCGCGATGGTGATGCCCGCCGCCATGGCGTGGCCGCCACCCTTGACGAGAATGCCCTCCTCGACGGCGGCGCGCACGGCCCGGCCAAGATCGACGCCGGGGATGGAGCGGCCAGAGCCAGTTCCGATTTTCCCAGATAAAGCAATGGCAAAGGCGGGTCTTCTAAAGCGCTCTTTCAAGCGCGAAGCCACCAATCCGACGACGCCGGGGTGCCAGCCCTCCTGCGCGGTGACGACCACCGCGCCATGTTCTTCAACGCCAAGGCTCGCGAGCGCCTCCGCCTGCGCCTCCTCCACCGCTGCAAGCTCGATGGCCTGACGCTCCCGGTTGAGGCGGTCGAGTTCGGCGGCGACCCGCGTCGCCTCCGCCTCGTCTTCGAGAAGCAGCAGCTTCGCCCCAAGCGCGGCGTCGCCGATGCGGCCACCGGCATTGATGCGCGGGCCGATCACGTAGCCGAGGTGATAACAGCTTGGCGGGCCAGAGGCGCCGGCGCAGTCGAAGAGCGCGCGCAACCCCACCCGCCCGCGTCCTCGCATGACCTGCAAGCCCTTCGAGACGAAGGCGCGGTTGAGGCCCGTGAGGGGCGCGACATCCGCCACCGTGGCGAGGGCCACGAGGTCGAGCCGGGTCAGAAGGTCAGGCTCGCGGCGACGCTCGTTCCAGAACCCTGTCCGACGCAGGCGCCGGTTGAGGCCGACCAGCGCCATGAAGGCGACGCCGGCGGCGCAGAGGGCGCCAAGGCCCGAGAGATCGTCCTGCCGATTGGGGTTCACTAGCGCCGTGACGGGTGGCAGCTCCACCGGCGCCTGATGGTGGTCGAGAACGACCACATCCATCCCGAGCTTATGCGCCTGTTCGAAGGGCTCGAAGCTCGTCGTGCCGCAATCGACCGTGACCAGCAGGGTCGCACCCTGCCCCGCAAGAGCCTTGATCGCCTCCGAATTGGGGCCGTAGCCCTCGAAGATGCGGTCGGGAATATGGATGATGTAGGGGACGCCGCAGGCTTCGAAATAACCCGCCATGAGCGCGCTCGAACAGGCGCCGTCCACATCGTAGTCGCCGAAGATGGCGACGGTCTCTCCCTTTTCGATGGCGCGGGCGATCCGCTCGATGGCGCTCTCCATGTCCTGCATGACATGGGGATCGGGCATGAGGGCGCGAACCGTGGGGTCGAGGAAGGCCGCCGCCTCATCGGGGCTGACGCCGCGCCCGGCGAGAACGCGAGCGAGCAGATCGGGATGGCCGTGAAGCTGGGTCATGGCCTGAGCGCGGCCCTGCCCCTCAAGGTCGAGCCGATCCCGCCAGGGCCGGCCCTGAACGGAGGAAGCGACGTCGAGAAAAAGGCGATGCGGCGCAGGCATAGCCTGTTGCTAGCACGCCCTCGACAGAGTGCGAAGGCCCCGCTTCAGCGATTACGGCGGGAGGCGGTCTGCGGAGGGGGCGCTGGGGCGGCGGCGGGTTTCGGCGCAGATGGGTTTTCGGCGACCACGAGGGGCGACTGCCCTCGCCTGTTGGCCCGCTCGATGGCCGCAAGCTGCGCGCTCTTCGAGCCCGCCTTCGACAGGCTGACAAAATCGCGCGGCGAATGTTTCGAGCCTCCGCCGCCGCGATAGACCATAAGCCCTTGCGTTGTGACCACGACGTCGCCGAAGCGCAGTGTGGGATCATTGAGGAAAGGCCCCAACGGCCCCGGCCCGACCGGAGGCGGGTCGACCTTCTCGGGCCTGCCGTACATTTCTTCGAGATTGCGAGGCGCAGGCGCACGGGCGATGGCCTCGCCATTCTCATAGCGCCACATGCGTTGCTCGCGTGCAGGCCAGCTTTGCGAGCCGCGCGGCAGCTGCGCATAGGCGGTCGCCTGATGCTGGAAGCCGCCGAAGAGCATTTCAAGGAAATTCTGGGCGCTGACCGAAGCGGGCGCAAGCGCAGCCAGAAGCGATGCGCAAAATATAGTTCGGTGCAGCGAGGCTCGCATCGCAAACGTCCAGTTGGATGTCTGCGGATAAGCCGTGGGTGGGAGAAAGGTTGCGGTTGCGGGAGTGGCGGAAAGGGCGAGGCGTCAACGGCGGACCTCTTGTTTTTCCCAATTTGGGAAATACTTATTGACTTCGCCCTTAAAGGAGAGATAACATGACCTATGCAGATCATCGCCAAGCGAGTTCTTCGGGAATTCTGGGCCATTCATAATCAGGCCGAGGCTCCGCTGAAGGCCTGGTTCGCACTGGTGGACAAGGCCGAGTGGGCGAGTCCTCAGGACGTCAAGAACGGGTTTGGCGCGACTGTCGATTTCGTCAGCGACAACAGAGTGATTTTCGATATAGGCGGGAACAAGTTCCGATTGATCGTTCACGTCGCATATCGATTCAAACGTGTCCTCATCAAGTTTGTGAGGACGCACGAAGAATATGACCGCATCAATCCGGAGACCGTCTGATGGAGAACATTCGCGCGATCCGCAACGAAGCGGATTACGACTGGGCTCTATCAGAGATCGAGCGCTATTTTCTGAACG
This sequence comes from Beijerinckiaceae bacterium, assembly GCA_947455285.1. Taxonomy (GTDB): domain Bacteria; phylum Pseudomonadota; class Alphaproteobacteria; order Rhizobiales; family Beijerinckiaceae; genus Terripilifer. The sequence continues at coordinate 2,550 of CANGOK010000230.1, forward strand.
AACCGCAGCTGGGCACGCCGGAAGCGGAACGTTTTGACGTGCTCGCAGCCCTGATCGAAGCCTATGAAGCGAAGCATTGGCCGATCGAACCGGCTGATCCAATCGACGCCATTCGCTACAAGATGGAAGTTTCCGGATTAAAGCAGGCTGATCTTGCGGAGTTGCTGGGATCTGCGTCGCGGGCGTCCGAGATCCTCAACCGGAAGCGCGCCCTCACGACCGAAATGGTCTTCAAGATCAGCCGTCAGTGGCGGATCCCGGCGGAGAGCCTCGTTCGTCCCTATCGCCTAGAAACGCCCTGACAACAATCAATGAATAAAAAAGGCCGCCCCATCGGAGCGGCCTCTGAACCACGCTAAAGCGCAGAACTCATCAGAACTTGCCCATCTCGCGATGTTCCGCCTGAATGCGGCGGACCGTGCCGGTGACGGAGCGGTAGATCACCGTCTCGGTCTCGATCACGTCCTGACCGAAGCGAACGCCCTTGAGCAGCGCGCCGTCGGTGACGCCGGTGGCGCAGACGATGACGTCGCCAGAGGCGAGTTCGCGCATGTCGTACTTCTTTGTGGGATCGGTGATGCCCATCTTGTAGGCGCGTTCGCGCTTGGCCTCGGTGTCGAGGATAAGGCGACCCTGCATCTGACCGCCAACGCAGCGCAGCGCGCCCGCCGCCAGCACGCCCTCGGGAGCGCCGCCGGTGCCGATATACATGTCAACGCCCGTCTGGGCGGCCTGAGCGGTGAAGATCACGCCAGCGACGTCGCCATCGGTGATGAGGCGGACGGAGGCGCCAGCGCGGCGCACGCCCGCGATGATGTGGTCATGGCGGGGACGGTCGAGCACAAGCACGGTGATCTCGCCGGGCTTCACGCCCTTGGCCTTGGCCAGCGCGCGGACGTTCTCCTCAGGGGTCATGTCGAGATCGACGACGCCGGGGGCGTAGCCCGGGCCGATGGCGATCTTGTCCATGTAGACGTCGGGCGCGTTGAGCAGGGTGCCGCCTTCGGCCATGGCCATGACAGCGATGGAGCCGGGCATGTCCTTGGCGCAGAGGGTCGTGCCTTCGAGCGGATCGACGGCGATGTCGACGCGCGGGCCGGTGCGGGTGCCCAAGCGCTCGCCGATGAAGAGCATGGGAGCTTCGTCGCGTTCGCCCTCGCCGATCACCACCGTGCCGTCGATGGGCAGGCGGTTGAGCTCGCGGCGCATGGCGTCGACGGCGGCCTGATCGGCGGCCTTTTCGTCACCGCGCCCACGCAGGCGCGCGGAAGCCACGGCGGCGCGCTCGGTCACTCGGACGAGTTCGAGCGTCAGGATGCGCTCGATGATCTTTTCTTCCTGAATGATGAGATCGGGCATGGCGTTCCTCTGCGATGGGGTGATGCGCTTACTCGCGCTCGATACGAATGACCTGCGGGCGTTCGGCGATATATCCGTCCTTGACGACAGCTTCCAGAACTTCCCGGATCGTGGTTTCGGAGGTGGCGTAGGTCATGAGGATGACGGGAACCACTCCGTTTGCACTCTCCTCGCCCGGTTTGGCGGGACGGCTGCGCTGCACGATGCTTTCGAGCGAAATTTGCCGCTCGGCCATGCGTGTGGCGATGGCGGCGGCGGCGCCCGGACGGTCATGGACCGACAAGCGGATGTAATAGCCGCCCTCATGGCGCTGCATGGGCAGGCGCGGGGCGTTGTCGAGATCGGCCACGGGAAGCCCGAATGGCGCCGAGCGGATGCCCTTGGCGATGTCGGCGATGTCGGCCACGACCGCCGAAGCGGTTGCGTCGCCGCCGGCGCCGGGGCCAACGAGCGTCAGCTCCTTCACCGCATCCGCGTCGATGGTGACGGCGTTAGTCACGCCCATGACCTGCGCCACCGAAGAGGACTTCGGAATCATGGTCGGGTGGACGCGCTGCTCGATGCCGCCAGCCGTACGCTGGGCGACGCCCAGAAGCTTGATGCGATAGCCCAGCTCATCCGCCGCCTTGAGGTCGGCGAGGGTGATCGACTGGATGCCCTCCACATGGATGGCCTCAAGATCGACGGCGGTGCCGAAGGCGAGCGAGGTCAGGATGGCGAGCTTGTTGGCGGAGTCGAAACCGCCGATGTCGAAGGTCGGATCGGCCTCCGCATAGCCGAGGCGCTGCGCCTCCTTGAGGCAGGCCTCGAAAGACAGTCCCTCAAGCTCCATCCGCGACAGGATGTAATTACAGGTGCCGTTGAGAATGCCGTAGACGCGGACGATCTGGTTGCCCGCGAGCCCCTCGCGAAGCGTCTTCACGATGGGAATGCCGCCGGCGACCGAAGCCTCGAAGGCCAGCGCCACATGCTTTTCCTCGGCGAGTTTCGCCAGCGCCATGCCGTGGGCGGCCAGAAGCGCCTTGTTGGCGGTGACGACAGATTTGCCAGCTGCCAAAGCCGTCTGAACGGCTTCACGCGCAGCGCCCTCGGCCCCGCCCATCAATTCGACGAAGAGGTCGATTTCGCCGGACCGCGCCAGCGCCACGGGATCGTCGAACCACGTAAGGCCTGACACATCCACCCCGCGATCGCGGGTGCGGTCACGCGCTGAAACGGCCGTGACCTTGATGGTGCGTCCGGTTCGGGCCGCCAAAGCGGCCGACTGGCGTTCGAGAAGGCGGATGACGGAAGCGCCGACGTTGCCAAGACCGGCTA
>CANGOK010000231.1 GCA_947455285.1 Beijerinckiaceae bacterium
CGCTGCAGGGACAAGAGACAGATGACAGCCACCATCAGGATGATGGAAAAAGCGCCGGCCTGGCCGTAGTTCGAGGGAAGCTCCTTGCGGATGCTGTTGTAGACTTCGGTCGTCAACACCGAGACATCACCGGCGCTTCCAACAAGAGCGGGAATATCGAATGCCTCAAACGCACGAATGAAGATCAGCAATAGGAGCGCCAGCAAAGCGGGGGTCGCAAGGGGCAATGTCACACGCCTGAATGTGGTGGCGATGCCGGCGCCGCACATCATCGCGGCCTCTTCGAATGTGCTGTCCGTCGTCCGGAACACTGGCGAAAGCAACAGGAACGCCAAGGGAGTCCAGAGCATGCCCTCGATCAGGATCATGCCGCTCATCGTATAGACGTCGAAGGCCGGACCCAACGCACCCGTAAGCGCAGCGAGCAAAGCGTTGAAAGGTCCACCCTTGCCGAGCACCAGAATCCAGGCGCTCGTGTAAAGCACATGCGGCAAGCCCAAGGAGATGATGGAAATCATGAAAACATATTGCCGCAAGGGCGTATCGGTGCGCTCCACGATCCATGCTTGCACCGTTCCAAGCGTGATCGCCAGAAACGCCGATCCAAGAGCGAAGCGCACAGAGTTCAGGAAATCAGCGACAAGCGTACGCGACTGCAAGAGCTCGCGATAATATTCGAACGTGAATGTCCCGAAAGAGCCATCCGCTTCCGTGGTGTAAAGGCTGGTCTTCACCAGATAATAAAAAGGCGGAACGACCAGCGCGGCGAGGATCGCCACGAGCAGGACCACCACGGGCGATACACGCCGCGCTGCAATCAGCCCCAACCAACCCTCGCCAATCGATTTATCAGCCGCTGCGCTCACGCGTCCCTGCCCATCCATGGCCTTCGCGTTCAACGCTTCTGAAAATACTGCTTCTGGAGCGCGAGAGATTTCGTGCGCCCGGCGAAGAGGTCTTCTTCTGACAAAAGCTGCATGGAGAGTCCATTCTTGGCGGGCACGATGCCTGCCACCGTCTTCTCGATTTCAATGGTGGAGTCCGCCGGGAAATAATCAGCGTTCTTGATGACGGTCTGCCCCTCTTTTGAGAGGATGAAATCCATCAGCAATAAAGCTGCATGGGGATGAGGCGCGCTCTTCAAAAGCACCATCACCGAAGCATTGCCCAGCACCGGCTCCATAGGTCGCGGCGCAACCGGCGCGCCCTGCAAGGCGCTGATGATGGGGTGATGCAGGAAAATGCTGAGGGCCAGCGGATATTCGCCGGCCATGACCTTGTTGACGACCTCGCGCGGACTTCCCGAGAGATTGACGATCTCCTGCTTGCCCAATTCGCGCAGATAATCCTCGCCCTTTTCCTCGCCAAGCCAAGCGCGGATGAAGCTGATGAACATCATGGCGCCGCCGGTCTCGGTATTGGCGGCCCAGGCGATCTTACCGCGCCATTTGGGATCGAGCAGATCCTGGTAGGTCTTTGGCGCCTCCGCCTCGCTGACAAGACGGGTGTTATAGGCGAGGCCGAAATAACTTACGCGGGTCGCGACCCACATGCCCTTGGCGTCGACCAGACTGGGAGCCAACGCCTTTGCGCCCGGCAAAGAGAAAGGCTGCGTCACGCCTGCGCGAACGAGCGTTTGCGACACGCCGCCGCCCTCGACGATATCGGCGACAGTCGCGCGTGCGCGCGTTTCGGCCAAGGTCTTGTTGATGAGATCTCGCGTATCCGCGCGCCAGAACTCGGCCTCGATGAAAGGATATTTGCGCTGGAAAGCCTCCTTGATGGGGCGCAGCGCCTGGTTCTCGATCATCGCCGAATACATGACGACCTTGCCCTCGGCGCGCGCGCCTTCCACCAGCGCTTTTTCCCGATCCGGCCCCTGAAGCCGCTCGATTTCTTCGAGAGTCGCCGCGCCTGCGGCGATGGTGGTCAACGAAAGCGCGACGAGAGCCGTAAACGCCATGCGCAGTGCTGAAATGTGCGACATCGCCTTGTCTCCTTAATCAGCCAGCACGGGAAGATCGCCCGCTGGGGCGACCCCGCAGCCCACGCCTTCGGGCACCGCCACGTGACCACCCTTCACTTCGAGGCCAGTGAATGGATCGCCGCTCATGCGGGCGAATTCGCCAACCTCGCAAGCGTAATCGACTTGCGGCAAAGCGCTGGCGAGATGGACTGCGTGAGCATTGAGAAGGCGCGTGCCCACATGCGCGCCAACGCGGCATTTCACCCCGCCGCTTTCGCAAATGCGCGCGGCGGCGATGGCGTTTCGCAGCCCGCCCAGCTTGGGGATCTTGAGGCTGACGGCGTCAACAATGCGATTGCTGACAAGTGTCGCAATCTCTTCCACAGTGCCCGCTCCCTCGTCAGCCTCGACTGTGACGGGAACAGAACGCGTGACAAGTTCGAGACCCTTGAGATCGTGACGCGGCACGGGTTGCTCCACCAGATCAAGGCCGAACTCCGCCATGCGATTGATGGCGTAGATCGCGTCCTTGGGCCAGTAGGACTGGTTGGCGTCAATGGTCAGATGCGCTTGCGCCCCCAACCTCTGGCGAATGGCGCGTACACGCGCCACGTCGTCCTCAACATCGCCATGCACCTTGATCTTGAAATAGCGATAACCCTCATCGAAAAGTTCGGCGGCCTTGTTCGCCATCTCTTCGGGGGTTTTGATTGCGAGAATGCGCAGCACGGGAATTTTCGTCCGCAGGCGCCCCCCCAGCAGATTGCACAAGGGCTGGTTCAACGCGCGCGCCTGCAGGTCATGAATCGCGCAGTCGATGGCGGCCTTCGCCTGATTGGCGCCGGACAAGGACCGATCAAGCCGGGCGAGCAGATCCTCGACGCCAAAGGCGTCACGGCCGAGCACGATCGGCTTGAACCGCGTCAATTCGATCGGCAGACCTTCGAAGGTGGAACCCATGTGGGGCACGGCCGGCGCATAACCATAGCCGTGGAGGCCGTCCGCGCTGACACGCACGCCCCAACCCCGCGCTGAAGAGACTGTCGCGAGGGCGAAGGTCCAATCCTTATCGTCCAGCGGCATCTCGACTGGAAAAATCGCGAATTCGCTTATGTTCATCCTCAAGCCCTTCAGCCGCACTTGAACGCCTGAGGCGCAGGAAACCCAAAGGGGTCCGCGCCGGCGCTTCCTCCCACGGCGCTATTTGCGCGCCGCACCTTGTTCGTGACGAAAGAATAGTGGCCAAAGCTTCAGCGAACAATCGCTTTTTCGAGGGGCTGCTTGCGAAGCAGCAACCAAACGAAACCGCCCGCAATCGCTTGCGGGCGGGGGGCTTTCCAATAGGACGGAAGCGCTATGCCCGGAAATCAGTCACTTCTTGATCTCCGCCGCTGCGACGCCTGCAATGAAGGCTTCTCGATCGCTCTTGAACACCGCATTGACCTGCGCCTCGCTCTGGCCGCCAGGCACGATGCCAAGATCACCAAGGCGCTTTTGCAACTCCGGCTGGCTGGTCAATTCGATGATCGCCTGACGCAAAGTCGTTATGATGGGCTCAGGCGTGCCAGGCGCTACGAAAAAGCCGTTCCACGACGCAAAGACAAAGCCCGGCATGGTCTCTGAGATGGTCGGCAATTGCGGCGCGGCGGCGATGCGCTCGGCCGTGCCAACCGCGAGAATTTTGACATTGTCAGACTGCTGCAGAAGCATTGAAGCGTTGCCGAAATAAAAATCGACATCGCCGCTGACGAGATCAGCGACCGCCTGCGGTTCTCCGCGTTGAGGCACCATGACAAGATCGACGTTTGCGCGCTTGAAGAGCAACACTGGCCCGAGATGGCTGATGTTGTTCACGCCAGCGACCACAAAGTTCAACTTGCCAGGATTGGCGCGCGCATAAGCGAGGAACTCGGTCAAATTGGAGACCGGCAAACTACGCTTGACTGCGACCACTTGCGATCCAGTGCCCACATTCGTCACCGGAACAAGTTTTCCTGGATCGATGGAGGTCTGCTGCACCAGTGGCGTCAGAAGAACCGTTGCGTTGGGCGAAAAAAGGATCGTGTAACCATCCGCCGGCGAATTCAGCACCTGTTCCGATGTCAGCACGCCGCCCGCGCTGGGCTTGTTGATCACAACGAATGGCTTTCCGAACTTCTTTTGCAGATGTTCGGCGGCCAGACGGGCCATCAGATCCGTATTGCCGCCTGCGGCCGTAGGCACGAGGATCGAGACCTGACGGCTAGGCCATTCATCGGCGGCGAAAGCAGTGGGCGCCGCCATCATAGCGAGCCACAAGGCAAAACCCTGTAGCGCCGTACGCTTTTTCATCATCATCGTCATCGCGACCCTCCCCTGACCTTTCAGCAGATATGAGTGTGATGGTTCTGCAGATACCACTCCGCGATTTCCTCGCGGGTGGCGAACCAGACGTCGTCGAACTGTTTCACGTAGGCTAGGAAGTCGCGCAGCGCCCGAATCCGGAAGGGCTGGCCGATGACATGGGGATGCAGGCCAATGTTCATGAAGCGTCCGCTCTTGGCGCTTTCCGCATAGAGCCAGTCAAACTGCTCCTTGAACACCTTGAAGGCGCCGTCGGCGTCCATGCCCTGCCGCATGAAGACCGTGAAGTCGTTCACTTCCGAGGTGTAGGGAATCGACACCATCGGCTTGCCGCTCCGCGTCTTCACAAGATAGGGCTGGTCGTCATTCAGAAGGTCGGTGATGAAGATCAGGCCCTCTTCGGCGATGATGTCGATCGTGTTCAGCGTCGAGCGCAGCGACGATGAGAGCCAGCCTTTCGCGGGCTTGCCGACCACCTCGTTATAAACCCGCAGCGTCTCGCGGATGACCTCACGTTCCTTCGCTTCATCGAACATGAAATCAGTGAGCAATTCAGATTGCACGTAGTTATGAGCGACAAGCTCCCACCCGCGTTCCAGCGCGGCGTCAACGATCTCGCGCCGCTCCAGCGCGGTCTTTGCGTTCACTGTGCAGGTGGAAGGTATGCCGAAACTGTCAAAGACATCGAAGATGCGCCAAATGCCGACACGCTGACCATATTCGCGCCAGGTGAAGTTCGGATTGTCGTAGACATTCCCCGGAAGATCGCCGCCCACAATGCCGGGGCCGCCGGGATAGTAGGGCTTGGTCGAATCCTTCACCTTGTCCCAATGTTCGAGATTGTTGGTGAGCATGACGGCGAGCCGCTTGCCGTTCGGCCACCGCAGGGGCTTGCGCTTGGAGATCGGAACA
>CANGOK010000232.1 GCA_947455285.1 Beijerinckiaceae bacterium
AAGATGCGAGCCGCGCAAGATCAGCCTGAATGCGCACGGCGGGACGTACGCCGCCCTGAATCGACACGCGCCCCACGCCGCTGATCTCCGACAGACGCGGGCCGATGAGCGTATCGGCGTAATCGCTGAGCGTGCGCAGCGGCAGCGTCTCCGACATGACCGCCACGGTTATGATCGGCGCGTCCGCAGGATTCACTTTGGAATAAACCGGCGGATAGGGAAGATTGCGCGGCAGTGTCGATGACGCCGCGTTGATAGCCGATTGCACATCCTGCGCGGCGGCGTCGATGTCGCGATCGAGCTCGAATTGCAGGGTGATCTGGCTGAGGCCAAAGGAGGACTGCGACGACATCGAGGTCAGCGCGGGGATCTGTCCGAACTGACGCTCCAGCGGCGCCGTGACGATGGCGCTGATCGTGTCGGGGTTGGCGCCGGGCAGGCGCGTGGTGATTTGCAGGGTGGGGAAATCGACCTGCGGCAGGGCCGACACCGGCAGGCGCCAGAAGCCCAGCAAGCCGCAAAGGAGAATGGCGACGCCCAGCAGCGAGGTCGCCACCGGACGCAGAATGAAAGGCGCCGAAACGCTCATCGCGTCACGGCCGCGGCGCCGCCTTGGGGTTGCGGCCGCGCCTGCCCTTCTACTCGCCTGCCCTGCCCCGGCCCGCGCGGACGCTCTGCGGGCCCCGCTGCGGCGTCAGGCTGGGCGGGAGTCTGGGGACGCACGAGCGATCCATCGGTGAGCTGGCCGAAGCCGGTGGTGATGACTATCTCGCCCGCCTCGACGCCGCTCTGGATGACGGCGATCTTCTCATCCTGACGGCCCACGGAGACGAGCTTCATGGCGGCCTTGGCCTCGGGCGTCAGCACATAAACGAAGGCGCCCTTCGGCCCGCGCTGGATCGCGCCAGCCGGCGCCACCAACGCCTGCCGCAGCAGATCCACATAAACCCTGACATTGATGAACTGACCGGGCCAAAGCCCGAGATCGTCATTGGCGAAAACGGCCTTCACGCGCACCGTGCCGGTGGCGACATCAACCTGATTGTCGATGACCTCGACCTCGCCGCTCTGGATCACGCTGGCGTTGTCGGCCTCAATGGCCTCGACCTTCAGGCGCGCACGACCCTGCCCCGCCACAAGAGCGCGCAGATACTGCTGGGGCAGGCTGAACACCGCCGCCACGGGCTTGACCTGCGTGAGCGTGACGATTCCCGTGGCGTCGCTGGCGCGGATGATGTTGCCGACATCGACCGCGCGCAGGCCTGTGCGTCCGTCGATGGGGGCGCGGATGGTCGTGTAATCAAGAATGGCTTTGGCGTTGTCGATGGCGGCCTGATCGACCCGCACTTGCGCCTCTAGCTGGGCGACCGTGGCCTTCTGCGTATCGGCCTGCTGACGGGAGCCGAAATTGCCGGCGGCGAGACGCGAATAACGATCAAGGTCGATGCGCGCATTTTCGAGCTGCGCCTCATCCTGCGCCTTCTTGGCGACGACCTGATCGTAGAGAGCCTGGTAAGTGCGCGGATCGATGCGGGCGAGCACATCGCCCTTCTTCACATCCTGCCCATCGCGGAAGCCAAGCTCCATCAGCCGGCCTTCCACTTGCGCGCGCACAACGACCGTATTCAGCGCCTGCACGGTGCCGACGCCCTCGATGGTGACGGGCACGTCTTGACGCACAAGCGCAGCTGTCAAAACGGGCACTGGATCAGGATTTTTTTGATTTCGACGCCCGCCGAAAAAGCGAGGCCGTTCCTGCGCCGTCGTCGAGCCGTCGCCAGAGGAGAAGGGCAAGCTGATGAAACCCGCGCGATCAGCGCCCCAGGCGCCGAGCAGGACGATCACGAGCAGGGCGAGGATCTTTTTCTTCATGGCGTAACCGGCCCCGAACCAGCAGCGGGCCCAGCGAAGACCAGAACCGCCCTCTCGCGCGTCCACCCGCCGCCAAGCGCCTGATAGAGCGAAACAGCGGCCTGGAAGCGCTGCAACCGCACCTGCGTCAACTGATCCTGCGCCTGAAACAACGTGAGCTGAATATTCAAGAGCGTCACCACATCAACCGTGCCTTCCCGAAGGCGAACCTCCGTTATCTGGTAAGCGCGACGCGCCGCCGCTACGGCTGCAAGCTGCAATCTTTCATGAATGGCGCTTTGCTGGACGCCGATCAGAGCGTTCTCAACGTCCGCCAGCCCCTGAACGATGCTCTTGCGATAAATCTCAAGCGCCTCAATCTGTCGGCCCTGCGCCGCATGCAGCTGCCCCTCGAGATTGCCGCCAGTAAAGATCGGCGCGACGAGCCCCTCGGCCAGCGAGGCGGCGAGCGCCTCCGGTCGCAACAGGTTTTTCAAGGTCAGACTTGCGACGCCGGCTGTTCCGGTGAGGTTGATGGTTGGAAAGAAAGCCGCCCTCGCGGCCGCCACACTTGCGCTCTGGGCGGCCAGCTTGGTCTCGGCGGAAACAATGTCCGGGCGCTGAAAGAGCAGCTGCGAAGGCAGGCCCGCGCTGACGGCGGGAATCTTAAGCGTGTCGAGACTGCCGCCTCGCACATTCATGCTTTCAGGCGTGCGGCCCACCAGCACCGCCAGAACGACGCGGGACTGTTGCACGACCTGTTCGAGTGCGGGAACGCTGGCGCGCTGATTGGCGACCACGCTTTCCTGTTGAGCAAGATCGAGGGCCGTCGCTGTGCCCACTTCAAGCCGCTGGCGAATGGCCTCGAGCACGCTTTCGGCAATACGAATGTCCTCTCGGGCGAGCCGTAGCCGATCCTGCGCCGCGAGCATCAGAAAGTAGCTATTGGCCACTGTGGCGAGGGTCGCCACCGCCACCACATCTCGGTCATAAATGCTGGAAAGCGCAATCTCCTGCGCGGACAGCGCCAGCGCCCGGTTCCGGCCGAACAGGTCAAGCGTATAGCTTGCGGTCAGGCCGAGATCGAAGCGGTTGGAAATGCTTGAGCGGAAGGGCGGCTCCTTCGAGCGAAGCGTTCCCGGCGACAGAGTGCGGCTGGCGTCCTCGGTCCCCTGAAGCTGTGGATAAAGCCCTGACCCCACAACCTCAGCCTGCCCTTGCGCCTGAACGATTCGGGCGCTGGCGGCGGCGATGTCGAGGTTCTGCTCCTGCGCCTGCTCGACGAGAAGCGCCAGCTCCTTCGAGCCGAACTGCGACGCCCAGAAGCCCGGCGGGTGGGCGGGGCCGCCTTGGCTGGCGCGATAACCCTGCGGAATCTCGGGCAAAGCGACGAGGAAAGGCTTCTCCGCCAGGCACCCGCCAAGACCGAGCGTGGCGAGGCCGATGGCGCAAAAGCGCATAGGCGAACGGCCCAATGTCACCAGCCCTGAAGCCACCAATACCCCTGTCCAATCGCACGCTGCGCCACGTGTCAGCATTTAGCCCGAAGCTTGTCCGAGACGAAATGCGCGTCTAGCTGCGCTTGACAGGATGTTGCGACGAAATTGCGACGGCGAAGCTGTCAGGGAGCAGCGAGGGCGGGTTTCGACCGCAACAAGGGGGCGACTTCGCGGCTAAAACGTTCCATCCCCTCGAAGGCTGGCAGGAAGCGCAGCATGACGCAGCCGATGCCAATTTGAGCATAAGCGTCGAGCCGCGCGGCGATGGTGGCGGGCGAGCCGACAAGCCCGCCGCCAAGCCCCTTCACCCCGCCCGCCATGAGCAAACGGTCGCCCCGGGCGCGTTCTTCCAGCGCATCAGCGCGGCTAAGGGCCTCCTCGTCGGTATCCGCGCAAAGGACCGCAGCGTTGAGCGTATATTCAAGCCTGCGGCCAAGTGTTGCGCAACGCTGGTCCATAGCGCGCACATGCCCTTCGATGGTCGCGAAATTATCGCGCCATTGGCGATGGCAGGGCGGCGCGTCCACGAACCATGACTGGCACCGGCGCGCCACGACATCCTTGCCAATCTCGGAGCGGCTCGCAGCATAAATCGGCGGATGGGGAAGCGCGTGAAGCTTTTGCGGCAGGCGGGCCTTGTCGATGCGGTAAAATTCGCCATCGAGGCTCGCCTCGTCCTGCATCCACAGGCCGGTCATCACTTCTATGAATTCATCCATGCGGCGATAGCGCGCCTCGCCCTCGTCAAGCCATGCGCCATTGCCGTAGGTGTCCATCTCCTCACGCCACCAACCGTTGACGATGTTGATGGCGCAGCGGCCCTTCGTGAGATTATCGAGCGTCGCGCCCATCTTCGCCGCAACCTGCGGAGAGATGATGCCGGGATGGACGGCGACGATGAGCTGGATTTTGCTGGTGTGCTGGGCGAGCGCGGTGGCGAGGATCCAGGCCTCGTATTCCGCGCCGATGAACCGCTCCGCCACAAGGCTCGTCTCGAAACCCAACGGCTCAGCCTTTTGCAAGGTGAGGCGCGCGAGTTCGAAGTGATCCTCGATCCCTTCTTCGCCACCACGCAGCGGCGTCCAGCATCCAAAGCGCATGGTGGATTACTTCAGCACATGCGCCTTGGCGTGGTCGGAGAGCATCTCCTCCATCTTGAAGGGCTTTTGCAGCTCGCCGCCCTCATGCATCATGTCGGCGACCTTCTGCCAGACGGTCATATTGATCTTGCAGGTCCATTTGTTGACAGGCGTTTCCTTAACCAGCGCAGCGTCAAGGCCCGTATAGTCGGCGATATATTTGCGCGCGCGCGTCTCATCAGCCGCCATATGATCCGCGGAATCGCAGATGGATTGCGCGAAACGCTTCATCGCCTCGCCATTCTTGGCGACGAAATCAGCGCGTCCATACCAGCCGCCGATGGGCTGCTGGGGAAGCGACTCCAGATAGTCGTAAGCGAGGATGCGCGCGAAGTCGGAATTGCGGAATAAGGTTGTCCACGGATCGAGCGAAGCGACGACCTCAACCTGCTTGCCACGCAGCGCGTCGACCTGACTGGCGTAGGGCATTTCGATGAATTTGAAATCGTCAGGGCCGACGCCATTGCGCTTCAACAGCGACTGAATAGCGACGGTCTTTTGCGTGTGGGTGCCAGAAATGGCGATGGTCTTGCCCTTCAGGTCTTTCAGGCTCTTGATGTCGGAATCCTTGCGCACGACGATGGAGCCGGTGTCGGGCGCCTGCGCCTGCGAATTTTCATTTCCGATGACGAGCAAGAGATCGAAGCCACGCTCGCGCGCCACCATGGCGGTGCCGGGAAT
>CANGOK010000233.1 GCA_947455285.1 Beijerinckiaceae bacterium
GCTTGCCCGTCTTTTCCTCGACGCAGGCCTTGTAACGCTTGACCACCTCGCGCCAGTCGTCGGCGTCGAGGTCCGTGTCCAGCATGTGGCCGTGCGTGTCCTTGTAGTCTTCGAGGATCTCCTCGAAATTGTGGTGGCCGAGGTCGAGCACCACATTGGAATACATCTGGATGAAGCGGCGGTAGCTGTCCCAGGCGAAACGCTCGTCTCCAGCTAATTTCGCCACAGCCGCCACGGTATGGTCGTTGAGGCCGAGGTTCAAAACGGTGTCCATCATGCCGGGCATGGAGGCGCGGGCGCCAGAGCGCACCGAAACCAGCAGCGGATTGGCCTCGTCGCCGAACGCATGGCCCGCGATTTCGCCGACATAGGCGAGCGCCGCCTCGACCTGAGCGACCAGCTCCTGTGGATATTGCCGCTCATGGGCGTAGAACCAGGTGCAGACCTCAGTGGTGATGGTGAAGCCGGGGGGCACCGGCAGGCCCAGATTCGCCATTTCGGCGAGATTCGCGCCCTTGCCGCCGAGCAAATCGCGCATTTGCGTCGCGCCCTCGGCCTTGCCATCGCCGAAAGTATAGACCCACTTGGCCATGATGAACCCCTTGCACGCGGGCAGTCGGCCCCGATGAAGCCTCTGGACCGCAAACGACTGAACCGGCGTTCTCCATGACGGAAAACGCCGGTCGGATCAATCAGACCTAATGTCACGTCGAAGGCGAAAGTCAGGCGCGGGCCGTGTTGCGACGCTGACGCAGAGCCAGCCCAAAAGAGACCCACCCCACCCCGTAGAACATGAGGTCGACCGCCAGAAAGACGCCCAGAATGAAGAAACTGTTGCCCGGCCAGCCTGCGACGATGGCGAGGCCCACCAGAAAGGTGATGACGCCCGACAGCACGACCATCCATTTGGACTGCTCAGGCGGAAGCTGGAACGCCAGCACCATGCGCACGATGCCGGTCGCCACCAGCCCGGCGCCCAGCATGAGCGTGAAAATGGAAGCCGCCAGAAGGGGTTGGGAGATGGCGATCACGCCCGCCGCCAGATAGAACAGCCCCGCGATGATCCAGATGAACATCCGCCCCCAAGTCTCGGCGGAAAAGGCCATGATGATCTCGAGCAAGCCCGTGGCGATCATAAAGCCGCCGATCACCAGAACGGTGGCGATGGTGGCCGAAAGGACTAGGCCAAGGGCCATGAAGCCCAAAAGCAACATGATAAGGCCGAAGGCCACGATCATGCCCCAGCGGTCGCCGAGGCGGCCCAGAGCTTCGGCAAGCGAAGGTGTGCCCCTCGTATTTGTCTCGAACATGGCGGTTCTCCTTGCAGTCGTCACAGGACGCGCTTTCCACAGCCTGTTCGAACTAGGTCCAGTCCGCGCCCTCTGACAGCTGGCCCAATGGGTGAAGTCTGGCTCAGGAACGCCCATATGATTTGCGGCGGAGCCGGGGCGGGTGTAAGGCTCGCCTCGCCGATTTGCCCCTCCCAGCCCGGCTTTTCTGGAATTTCCGTGTCCCGACCGAACACTCCCCTCCTCGACCGCACGCCGACGCCCCGCGAGCTTCGCAGTTTGCCCGAACGCGACCTCAAGCAGGTGGCGGACGAGCTGCGCAGCGAGATGATCGACGCCGTCTCCGTCACCGGCGGGCATCTGGGCGCGGGGCTGGGCGTGGTCGAACTGACGGTCGCGCTGCATTACGTTTTCGACACGCCGCGCGACCGGCTGATCTGGGACGTCGGCCACCAGGCTTATCCCCACAAGATCCTCACCGGCCGACGCGACCGCATCCGCACCCTGCGCCAAGCTGGGGGCCTCTCTGGCTTCACGAGGCGCAGCGAGAGCGAATACGACCCTTTTGGCGCCGCCCATTCCTCGACCTCGATCTCGGCAGGCCTTGGCATGGCCGTCGGGCGCGACCTCAAGGGCGAGCGCAACAATGTCATTGCGGTGATCGGCGACGGCGCGATGTCCGCAGGCATGGCCTATGAAGCCATGAACAACGCAGGCGCCAAGCATTCGCGGCTGATCGTCATTCTCAACGACAACGACATGTCGATCGCTCCGCCGACCGGCGCCATGTCGGCCTATCTCGCACGGCTGGTTTCAAGCCACACCTATCGCTCCCTGCGCGAGACCGCCAAGCAGCTGGCGCAGCATCTGCCGAAGTTTCTCTATGACAAGGCGAAGAAGACCGAGGAATATTCGCGCGGCTTCTGGACTGGCGGCACGCTGTTCGAGGAGCTCGGCTTCTATTACGTGGGCCCCATCGACGGTCACAATCTCGACCATCTCCTGCCCGTGCTGAAGAACGTGCGAGACATGGCGACGGGGCCTGTGCTCGTCCATGTCGTGACGAAGAAGGGCAAGGGCTATGGCCCTGCGGAGGCCTCCGCCGACAAATATCATGGCGTCAACACGTTCGATGTCGTCACAGGGGCGCAGAGCAAGCCCAAAGCGAACGCGCCCGCCTATACGCGCGTTTTCGCCGAGAGCCTGATCACTGAAGCCAAACATGACGAAAAGATCGTCGCCATCACCGCCGCCATGCCGAGCGGCACGGGCCTTGATCTCTTCGAGAAAGCCTTTCCTGATCGCAGCTTCGATGTGGGCATCGCCGAGCAGCACGCGGTGACTTTCGCCGCAGGCCTCGCGACCGAAGGCTTCAAGCCTTTCTGCGCGATTTATTCGACCTTCCTGCAGCGCGGCTACGATCAGCTTATGCATGATGTGGCGCTGCAGAACCTTCCCGTGCGCTTCGCGATTGACCGGGCGGGCCTCGTCGGCGCCGATGGCGCGACCCACGCGGGCGCCTTCGACATCGCTTATCTCGCCTGCCTGCCGAACATGGTGGTCATGGCTGCGGCCGATGAAGCTGAACTCGTGCATATGGTGGCGACCGCAGCCGCGCACGACAGCGGCCCCATCGCCTTCCGCTATCCGCGTGGCGAGGGTGTTGGCGTCGACCTGCCTGCGCGCGGAACGCCGTTGACCATCGGCAAGGGCCGCATCATGCGCGAAGGCCGCCGCGTCGCGCTCGTGTCCCTTGGCACGCGCCTCGCCGAAGCCATAAAAGCGGCGGAGCAACTGGAGTCGCTCGGCGTTTCCACCACCGTTGCGGATGCGCGTTTCGCCAAGCCCCTTGACGCAGGCATGTTGCTGCGGCTCGCCAAAAACCATGAGGCGCTGATCACGCTCGAGGAAGGATCGAGCGGCGGCTTTGGCGCCGCGGTTCTGACCCTGCTTTCGCAGGCCGGCGCGCTCGACGCAGGCCGCGTGAAGGTCCGCGCCATGACATTGCCGGATGTGTTTCAGGACCATGACACGCCGGAGCGCATGTATGCGGCCGCTGGCCTCGATGCGAAAAGCATCGTGCGCAAGGTGCTCGACACCTTGGGCGACAGCTCCCTTATTCGCCACGACAAGATCGCCTGAAACACGCCTTCATGCCCCAGCGCGCCGATATCGCACTCGTCGACCGCGGCTTCTTTGAAAGCCGCGCGAAGGCCCGCGCCGCCATTGAGGCGGGGCTTGTGCGAGTCGATGGCGCGCAAGTGCGCAAACCTTCCGAGCCGATTGGCGAGGACGCGCAGATCGAAGCGAGCGCGCCCCATCCATGGGTATCGCGCGCAGGATTGAAACTCGTCGCCGGGCTCGATCATTTCGGCGTTAGCGCGCAGGGGCGCATCTGCATGGATGTTGGCTCCTCCACGGGCGGCTTCACGCAGGTGCTGCTCTCGCGCGGCGCCGAGCTTGTCTATGCTGTGGACGTTGGCCGCGACCAGTTGCACCAATCGCTACGCGCAGAGGCGCGCGTACGCGTCATGGAAAGCACCGACGCGCGCAGCCTCACGGTTTCCATGATCGAGCCGGCGCCTTCGCTCGTCGTCTGCGACGCCAGCTTCATTTCGCTGCGCCTCGTTCTGCCGACGCCTCTTTCGCTGGCGACGCCACAGGCCGAACTCATTGCGCTGATCAAGCCACAGTTCGAGGCTGGGCCAGCGCGGGTCAAGAAAGGCGTCGTGCGCGATGCTGACGTTCATGCGGAGGTCTGCGAAGACATCCGCCAATTTATCGAGGGGCTTGGCTGGCGCGTGCGTGGCCTCATTCCCTCTCCCATCGAAGGCGGCGACGGCAACCGCGAATTTCTGATCGCGGCGACGCGTGGAGACCCCTCATGAACCTGCGCATGCCCCTCACCATCGATCGCCTCGGCCAACGCGGCGAAGGCGTCTCGCGGACAGACCAAGGCGTGGTCTTCACACCCTATGCGCTGCCGGGGGAAACGATTCTGGCGGAAGTTGATGGCGAACGCGGAACGCTCGTTGAAGTCACCAAGGCGAGCCCCGACAGGATCGCATCCTTCTGCCCGCATTTCACGGTCTGCGGCGGCTGCGCTGTGCAAACCCTCGCCGCCGGCGCCTATGGCGAATGGAAGCGCGGGCTGCTCACCGCAGCCCTCGAACACGCAGGCCTCAGCGCAGAGGTCGAGCCCATCATCGACGCCCATGGCGAGGGGCGGCGGCGTGTAACTTTTCATGCACGGTTTGACCGCGACGCTTTGGGTCGCACGCGCACAACGGTCGGCTTCATGCGCGCGCGCAGCCACGACATCGTGGCGCTGGACGCCTGCCCCATTCTCGCGCCCGGCCTCGCCGAGGCCCTGCCCGCCGCGCGCGCCGTCGCGCAGCTTTTGAGCCAGCTGGCGAAGCCCCTCGACATCGTCATCACTGCGAGCCTTGAAGGGCTTGACGTCGACGTGCGCGGCACGGGCAAGCTGTCGTTCGAAATCGAACAGGCGATGATCAACCTCGCCGCACGGCTTGATCTCGCGCGCATCTCCAACCACGGCGACATTCTCATCGAGCGCCGCCCGCCAATCATCCCCATGGGCCGCGCCAAGGTCGCGCCCCCGCCGGGCGGCTTCCTGCAAGCCACCGACCTTGGCGAAGAGACCCTGGCGCGCCTTGTTCAGGAGGGCGTCGGCTCCAGCCGCAAGGTGGCGGACCTTTTCTCGGGGGTGGGCACCTTCGCCCTGCGCCTGGCCGAAAAGGCCACCGTTGTGGCGGTGGAATCTGAAGGCCCAGCGCTCGTCAGCC
>CANGOK010000234.1 GCA_947455285.1 Beijerinckiaceae bacterium
ATACGGGCGCGCCGCTGTTGCAAACATTCTCGATCTTCTTGCTCACGATGGCGTCGGAGATCTCGCCATATTTCACCGCGAATGTGCCGCCAAAACCGCAGCACACATCGCATTCCTTCATCTCGGTCAGCTCAAGCCCCTCGATGCTTTTGAGGAGCTTGCGCGGTTGGCTCGCGACGCCCATTTCGCGAAGGCCCGAGCAACTGTCGTGATAGGTGACCTCGCGCGGAAAATCAGCGCTGACTTTCGTCACGCCCAGCACATCCGTGAGGAAACTCACGAGCTCATGGCATTTGCCTGCGAAGGTTTGTGCGCGTTGAGCAAGGTTGGGATCGTCGGCGAAAAGCTCAGGATAATGTTTCGCCATCATGCCGCCGCAGGAGCCCGATGGCGCGACGATATAATCGCAACCTGCGAAAGCATCCATGACCTGCAAGGCGAGCGCGCGGGCGTCGGCACGATCGCCCGAATTGAACGCGGGCTGGCCGCAGCAGGTCTGCGCGGGCACGATGATTTCGCAGCCTGCATCCTCCAGCAATTTCACAGCGGCGAAGCCGATGCTGGGGCGGAACAGGTCGACGAGACAGGTGACGAAAAGGCCGACGCGTGGCCTGACTGTATGCGGCAAGATGAGGCGTCCCCTGCAAGGGCTGGCGATGGCCGACATTGCCCCGGCGCAAGGGCTCGTGGCAAGCGCCTGCTAGACGCGAAACGCCCCCGAATTTCTCCGGGGGCGCTGCTAGTCAGGTCAGATGTCGCTGGAGTCGTCGGACGAGCCGAAGAAGCCCCCGCCGCCGCCATAGTCCGAATCATCGTTGGAGGCGGGAAAAATCCCTCCCATGAGGTCACTGTTATCGCTCAGGCCCGCTTCCTGACCGAAGGGGCGATCAAGGAAGCCGCCAGCTGCTCCGCTATCGCCAATGCCAAGCGAGTTCGATCCATGGTGGCTGAACAGATTGCTGATGGAGTTGGCAAGCAACATGCCGCCCGCCACGCCTGCTGCGGTACCCAGCGCGCCACGGAGGAAACCGCCACCCTGCGCAATGCCCTGCTGGGGCGCCTGCTGGACGTAAGGCTGGGCCTGTTGCATAGCCGGTTGAGCGTTCTGCTGGCGCCCCCAGGGCGAGGCGGCCGGGGCCGAGGAAGGAGCCGGCGCCGCGCCTGCGCTAGGCACGCTGGTTGCCGGAGCTGGGCGACCGCCGCCGAAAAGGCCCCCGAGGAAGGAGCCCCCGCCGGCCTGCGCAGCTTCCAGCTCCTGCACGCGCGCCTCCAGCTGTTCCAGCCGCTCATTGGCCGCACCAAGCGCCTGATCCTGAACGATCACCGCCTGAGCCAGGAGGTATGGGGCGTAGGGCTGCTCTCGCACAGCATCGGCGATGAAGGCCTCAGCCTCCTTGTCGCGCGGACTGGCTGACGACGTGCGGATCCGATCGAACAATCCGGCAAGCAACTGGCGCTCTTCGGGGGTCATGGGGGTCTCCCTGAACTTTGCGGAATGGCTCCGCGCTGAGCATATGGGGAGCAACCCGGAAAGGTCCAAGGGGCGAACCCTTGCCGATCACGCGTCCTTGAAACGAAAAAGCCCCCGCTCGAAAGCGGGGGCCGAAGCTTTCAGCCGTGAGGCTGGAAGTATTACTTCACGTCCTTGCCCGAGAGGGCGAAGGAGATCGTGCCGACCACGGTGGAACCGCAGTACTTGGAGGTGGTGGCGGTGATGCGGCCGGTCGGGCCGGTGATCGCAGCGCACTCGGTCTTGCTCAGGTCCGTGCCGTGGTAGCGCAGGTCCAGAGTGGCGAACTTGTAGCCGTAGGAGACGCCAGCGTTCCAGTAGTTGTAGTCAGGCAGAGCGACATGGCCGTGGGTGCGGTCGGTCGTGCCGAAGAACTGGCGGCCAAACTCACCCGAGAGGGCAAAGTCCATGGGCAGCGTCCACTTGGCGGTGCCGGACACGTAAGTGCCGGTTGCGCCGGTGTCGAGGAAGCTCGGCGAGTAGTTGACGTTGGCGCCAACGTTAAAGGTCTCGGTGATGTTGTAGCCGAGCTTCACGTAGCCTTCATAGAAGGTCGGGTTGGTCGGGAACACGCCGAAAGCGGAGGGGGTGCTGTAGTTGGGGTAGATATAGGCGATGGCGCCGACGTCGGTGGAGAGGTTGCCGAACGTGCCGCGCACGCCGCCGAGCATGTCGAGCTCGAGGCTGGGGCTCTGGTCAACGTCCGTCAGCTTGATGCTGGATCCGGCGGTGCCGACATAGGCGGCCCAGGTGTTGTTGAAGGTGTAGCGAAGCTCGGCGTTGGCGTTGACGCTGGCGCCGTTGTTCGACTGGCTGATGCCGCGGAACAGGTAGTTGGTGGTCAAGCCGGCGCCGACAGTGAAGTCCCAGGGGGAAACGACGACAGGCGCGGGGGCCGGAGCCTTCTTCTTGCCGAGGTCGGCGGCGGAAGCGACGCCACCAGTCAGGGCGAAAGCGAGAAGGGCGATCGAGGTCTTTTTCATAGCGTCAGGCTCCATTGGGCGCTGGGAAGATGACGTCACTGTGACCCAAGACATAGCCATATGACAAGTCGAAGGAACGTGCATTTGCTCACAAAATAGGCAAACAAATGCCGCAATGCGATATTGCGCAACTACTGTGGCAGAAAGCCCACAATCGAAGTAACGGAAATTGTTTCATCGATATCAAATGACTTCAAAACGCACCAATAAATCGAATCACTTGGGACTCGCGACGCGCTAACCGGGCCGAAAACGCCAATTATACTATTCATTAACCATTCAATTGAACGGCGTTGGACGGCGCGTGCATGGCGACCGCCAGAAGGTCGGACATGCCATGCAGCGGCTCCGGCAGCGGACCGCCCGCGGCCCAATCCAGCAATTCGATGGTGTGAAGGATCGGAATCTGCGTATTCGCGCCGATCTGCGTGATGCAGCCGATATTGCCGGTGGCGATGATCTGCGGGCGCACGCGCTCGATATTCGCTGCCTTGCGGGCGCCAAGGCGTCCCGCGATTTCCGGCTGGAGAATGTTATAAACGCCCGCCGAGCCGCAGCAGATATGCCCCTCCGGCACATCGCGCACCTGAAAGCCCGCGGCCCGCAACAGGCGCTTGGGGCCATCGGTGATTTTCTGCCCATGCTGCATGGAGCAGGCCGAGTGATACGCCACGATCTGGCCGGTGGCGCGCGCGGGACTGAGCGCAGGCAGCGCCAGCAGATATTCGGTTATGTCGCGCGTAGCCTCTGACACGCGCCGCGCCTTGCCGGCATAGGCCGGATCATCGCGCAGCATGAAACCATAATCTTTCACCGTCGTGCCGCAGCCCGAGGCGGTGATGAGAATAGCCTCAAGGCCGCGATCCATTTCCGCGATCCAGGCGTCGACATTGGCCCTTGCGAAACGCAGGGCTTCATCCTCGCGGCCCATGTGGTGAACGAGCGCGCCGCAGCAGCCCTCCCCGCGCGGCTTGATGACTTCGATTCCATGGCGCGCAAGCATGCGCCGCGCAGCCAGATTGATGGAGGGCTTCAGCACTGGCTGGGCGCAACCCTCGAGAATGACAACCTTGCCCCGCGCAGGCGCGGCTATGGCCGGCGCAGGTTCGGGCGCTTCACGCGATGGGAAATGCGAGGGCGCGAGATCAATCATCGCGCGCATGCGCAGACCGATCACAGGCAGGGTGCCGAAGAGGCCACGCAGAGGCTTGGCGAGCAGCGCGCCCGCCAGCGCGACACGGAACCGCTCGCGATAGGGCAGCACATTGGCGAGCAGCGCGCGAATGAACTTGTCGCCTGCGCTTCTCACATAGGTCTTTTCGATATGCGCGCGGGCGTGATCGACAAGGTGCATGTAATGGACGCCAGAGGGACAGGTCGTCATGCAGGACAGGCAAGACAGGCACCGGTCGATATGCTTCACCACTTCAGGCGTCGCAGGTTTGCCGCCTTCGAGCATGTCCTTGATGAGATAGATGCGCCCGCGCGGGGAATCGAGCTCGTCGCCCTCCAGTAGATAAGTCGGGCAGGTCGCAGTGCAGAATCCGCAGTGGACGCAGGTGCGCAGGATCTTCTCGGATTCGCGAAGGTGCGTATCCTTGAGCTGTTCAGGCGAGAAACTGGTTTTCATGGCGCCCTTCGCGTTCAGACGCCCGCATACATGCGGCCGGGATTGAACAGACCTTGCGGATCGAAACTCTGTTTGACGCCCTGTGTGAGCTTCATCAGCGCAGGCGCCAGGGGTTCGAAGACATCGAGCTTTGAGCGCAACGCATCAGGCGCCCGCACCAGCGTCGCATGGCCGCCTGTAGCGCCAAGCGCCATGCGGATGGAGCCCGCGCCGCAATCGCCTTGCGCCGCCGTGGCGAACCAGATGAGCCCGCCACCCCAATCATAAAAGCAATCGCCACGCAGGGTTTCATGCACCGTCCGCATTAGTCGGGACGCGCGGCTGGGCGCGACCGAGATGCGCCAGATGGCTTGTTCGGCAGGACGCACGAGCGGGCCGACATCGCGCAGATCACGCCATAGGTTCAACGATGGCTCATGATCGAGCCGCGCCATCGACCCAAAGGGAGCAAGCAGCTTTTCGAGCGCATCCATGCGATAGGCGACGGAGTCGGGGAAATGTTCGATTCGCAAGTAGGTGCGCGCATTGTCCGATGGACCCCGCGGCAGATGCGCGGCGCCGCTGACCTCGAAGGGCGAGCCAAGAGCCGCCGACATGCAGGCGACCGCGCGCTCATCATCAAGGCCCTCGATGACGAGAGTCGCAGTGCGTCGTGGCTTCGGCAGGAGCTTGAAGGTCACTTCGGTGATGACGCCGAGCGTTCCATGCGAGCCGCAAACGAGCTTCACGAGATCAAGCCCGGTGACGTTCTTCATTACGCGCCCGCCCGACTTCACAGCCTCTGCTCGGCCATTGACGAAGCGCAGGCCGATCAGATGGTCGCGCGCGGCGCCAGACTGGATGCGGCGCGGGCCGGAGATGTTGCAGGCCGCGACGGCGCCGATGGTCGGATCGCCCGCGCTGCCATAAAGCGCGCGATGGTCCATGGGCTCGAA
>CANGOK010000235.1 GCA_947455285.1 Beijerinckiaceae bacterium
GACGCTCGCGACGCCCGGCAGCCGGCGCGGCAGATAGCGCGCGATGAGACGAGCTGCGAGATCATAACCGCCGCCTGCGCCCGTGCTGGTGACGATGGTGATCGTCTTGCCCTTGAAAAAATCCGCCGCAGCTCCCTGCGCGCAGACCCCCGAGGGGGCGAATAGCGAAAGAGCGAGCAAAGCGCCTGTTCCAACGGTCATATCCATCGACATGATGTCCCTCCGTCGCAAGTCACTCAGGCGGGCGCGCTCTGCGGACGCACGAGCGTGGTGATGAGCTTGGACATATCAGCGTCGCGCGGCAGTTCACAGCGCAGCGAGCGAACACGGAAGCTGGCGGGATCGCCGCCGGGAATCTGTTTGCCCGCTTCATGGTCGCGCAGCGCCTGCAGCAGCAACTGGCGAAGCTTCACGATCGCTGCATCGCCTGGCAGCAAATGTTCAAGGCTTCGGTCGACGACGTGCCCCATGGATTCCTGAATCGCGCAGTCCTGTACGCCAAAGCCCTTCAGTCCGGTGAAGGATGCGCCGCTCGCCTGCAACTTGCGGTCAATGAGGTAATCGTTGCGCTTGTTGCGCACACCTATGTCGCTGCCTGGCAAATTGTCGGTGTGAATCCAGTCGCCGCTCTTCGCCTTCGCGATTTCGGCCTCGTTCAGAGGGCGGTCGGGATGAAAGTCGATGCTGTAGAGCATTGTGTTTTCATCATCGATTGGAACCCACATGTGAGCGCCCATGGGCGAGGTGGAGATGACCTTGTGATAGGGCATCAGCATGATGTTCAGGTTCCAGGCGATCTTGTCGCCGCCGAAATCACGGCCGGTGGCTACAATGAAGCCGAAATCGACCGGAGCCACCTCGTAAAACGAGGGTACGACGTGGCGTGTCTCATCCTTGTGATCGCCGCCGTGGAGAAAGGTCAGATGCGGCGCGTCAAAACCACCTTCCAGCGCCTGAAGCCAATTGCATTCCTGAATGTGGCGCGTGGCGTAGCGATGCGCCTCCGGCACGAGCGTCCACTCAAGGTCTGGGAAGGGCGGTGGTTCGCCGGGTCCCATGTAAGTCCAGACGATGCCGGCGCGCTCTATGCAAGGATAGGCTGTGGTCCGCAATGCGCGTTTCATGGAATCCATGATCTGCGGCGACGTGGGCGGCGCGCAAGGCACGTCCACACAAGCTCCCGTGACGTCGAATTTCACTCCGTGATAAACGCAGCGCAAACCATCGCCCTCGGTGCGTCCGAAGAACATAGAGGCGAGTCGATGTGGGCATTTGTCGTCAATGAGTCCGAGGCGACCGCTGGTGTCGCGAAATAGAACGAGATCTTCCCCGAAAAGCCGCGCGCGGACAGGGGGACAGTCGGGCTCGGGTACCTGCGAGGAGAATGCGGCAGGCGCCCAATAACGACGCATCAGCAGACCCATGGGCGTCCCCGGTCCGACGCTGGTCAGGCGTTCGTTATTTTCCTTCGACAACATGGCGTTTCTCCCCATATCCCGGCGCCAGAACGCAAAACGCGCCGCTCCATGCAGGTGGGCGGACTACGACTGACGTGGGATGAAAGCGTATTTAGCGCGGATATCCCCCCTGGGCGGCGGGTCTTTTTTAAATCTCCCGCTCAACGCTAAGGATAAACGCGCCCTTGAGGCTTTGCCAAGGGAAAAGTCGAAGCGCTTCTCCCGTAGGCTGAGGCTTCGATGTGGCTTTGGGGAACAATCCTTCCTGTCGTTGCGTTTTGCACCATGTTTGGGAGAAGCCCATGGTCGAAAGCGCGCGCACATTTTGGAAGGGTTTTTTGCGTATTGCGCTCGTAACCATTCCGGTGAAGCTGGTGTCTGCGGTCAAGAGCGGGGGTGAGGTGACCTTTCATCAGGTCCATCGTGGGACAAAGCAACGCATCCGCTATCAGAAGACGGCGCCAGGGGTCGGTCCAGTTACTGAAGACGACATCGTTCGTGGTTATGAAGTGGAACCGGGGAGATATGTTCTCCTAGAGGACGACGAACTCGATGCGCTCAAACTCGAGAGCCGCCATACGATAGATGTGACGCAATTCGCGTCAGCCAGCGAAATTCCGACGATCTATTTTGATCGTCCTTATTACGTCCTGCCGGATGGCGAAATGGCGGCGGAAGGTTACCGCGTCATCCGCGACGCCCTGCGCGCGCAGAACAAGGTCGGCATCGGCCAGCTCACGCTGCGCGGCAAGGAAAATCTCGTCGCGCTTCATTGCGTTGATGAGGGTCTTGTCCTTGAGACGTTGCGTTACGTGAGCGAGATCAAGAACGCACATGAGATCTTTTCCGATTTAGGCCAATCCGTGCCCAGTCACGACATGGTCGAGATGGCTGAAAATCTGATCGCGCAGAAGACCGCCGATTTCGATCCGAAACGCTACCAGAACCACTATGCTGAAGCGTTGCGGGATCTCGTGCGCCAGAAGATAGAGGGTGGCCAGGCCATCGCCATCGAGACTGAAAAGGAGCGCGCGCCTTCAACGGTCGTTGATTTCATGGAAGCGTTGAAGCGTTCGGTCGCCGTCGGGCGGGAAACGTCATCGCCAAATGCGCCGCGTCGACGGCCAACTGAGCCCGGGCCCACGCGCAAGGGCGGCGCAGCAAAGCCTGCCCGCACCAGTTCGGGTCGCCGTAAGGCTGGCTGATGGGGCAAAAATCGACCCGGGAGCCAAAGCTTTCCGCCTACCGCGCAAGGCGTGACTTTTCAAAAACTGAAGAACCTGCGGGTGGCGGCGTTGGCGGCGGTATTTTCGTCGTCCAGCACCATTGGGCGCGTCGCGACCATTATGATTTCCGGCTTGAAATAGGAGGAGTGCTGGCGAGTTGGGCGGTGACGCGCGGGCCCAGCGTCGATCCTGCAGACAAACGTCTAGCGGTTCGCACCGAAGACCATCCGCTCGCTTATGCAGAATTTGAAGGGACGATACCCAAGGGGCAATATGGCGGAGGCACGGTGCTGATTTTTGATCGGGGACATTGGGCGCCGATCTCGCCTGATCCGCCTCAGGCGTTGCGAGATGGCCAACTGAAATTCGAACTCTTCGGCGAGCGAATGAAGGGACGTTGGGCGCTGGTGCGACTGCGCGACAACGGGCCGCGCGAAAACTGGTTGCTCGTGAAGGAGCGCGACAGCTTTGCGCAAAGCCCTTCCAATCTCATAGAGATGAATGAAACGAGCGTCGCCTCAGGGCGCGACAGGGTTGGCGTGGAAGCAAATCTCCCGCCGGAAAAGGCGGCGGAGATGGCGCCGCCACCGAGTTTCGTGCCGCCCATGCTATGCACGCGGGTCGAGCGCCCGCCGTCAGGCGACGATTGGCTGCACGAAATCAAATATGATGGCTATCGAATCCAGATCGCAGCCAATGGCGCAGATGTGCGCATTTATACGCGGATCGGCCACGATTGGCGGCGTCGTTTCTTTGGCCTTGCGCTGGCGGTGGCGCGACGCAATTTCGATCGTGTGCTTATCGATGGCGAGGCTGTTGTGTTTGACGAACGCGGCCTGTCAGATTTCATCGCCCTCGTTGATGCGCTCGACAGCGCCTCGGGTAGGATCGCCTTTGTCGCTTTTGATCTGCTTTCCGCCTCCGGCGTTGATTGGCGTCACCGACCGCTGATCGAACGCAAGCAGGCGCTTTTAGGATGCTTGTCATCGCCAGATCCCATGCTCCGACTGGCCCCTTACCAGATCGGTGAGGGCGAGGCCGTTTTCACCCATGCAGCGCAGGGCGGCGCGGAAGGTATCGTCAGCAAGCGTTGCAGCTCGACTTATCGCTCGGGCCGCTCGAAAAGCTGGCTCAAGGTAAAGCACGACCGGCGAGAGGACTTTGTGATCGTGGGCTATGTTCCATCTGAACGTCGGCCTTTCGCCTCCTTGCTTCTTGCTTCTGGCTCAAACGGCGCATTGCGTTATGTCGGCGCAGTCGGCACAGGTTTCAGCGACGCATTTTTGAAGCGGACCAAGACGGAGCTTGACGCTGACCGACTGCAAAGGGCCCCCGAAGGTCTTGAGCGCGCGGATCTGGCGCCAAAGAAGGCGGTATGGGTGGCGCCTCGCCGCCGCGCCGAATTGGCTTATGCGGGGCGGACAGCCGATGGTCTGTTACGTCATGCGCGGTTTCTTGGCTGGCGTGAGGATCTGCCTGAACCGCGCGCCGCCTCAAAGCCCAAACCAAAGCCGACGCCCGCAAGGCTGACCCATGCCGACCGCGTACTGTTTCCAGAAAGCGTGATCACGAAGGCTGACTTGTGCGACTATTATCGGCGCGTCGCTGATCATCTCCTGCCGCATCTGCATGATCGGCCCGTCAGCTTCGTGCGCGCGCCTGACGGCGTCGGGGCCGAGACCTTTTTTCAGAGGCATCTGCTGCCGGGCATGAAACGAGGCATGTCACGCGTGCAGGATCGCGTGAAAAATCGCAGCTACATGAAAATCGACGATGCCGATGGCCTCGATACGGCTGCGCAATTCTCAGTCGTGGAATTACATGGCTGGGGCGCGCGCCTGCCAAACCTTGAGGCACCGGATCGTCTCGTATTTGATCTCGATCCTGATCCGTCGCTGCCATTCGAGGAGGTTATAAAAGCCGCGTTGGAATTGCGCGACGTGCTTGCCCAGGTGGATCTGCGCTCGTTCGTGCTGGCGAGCGGCGGCAAGGGCCTGCATGTCGTCGTTCCCCTAGTGGCCAGCCAGGATTGGGAGACCATTGAAGCCTTCGCCTCGGGCTTTGCGCGCAGCCTCGCCCGCGCTGCGCCCCAGCGTTATGTCGCGGTCATGTCCAAGGCCCGACGCGAGCGGCGGATTTTTGTCGACTGGTTGCGCAATCAGCGCAGTGCGACCGCCATTCTGCCATGGTCTCCACGCGCTCGCTCCAGCGCGAGCGTGGCCATGCCCTTGAGTTGGGCCGAATTGCCTAAAGTGAAGAAGGCGGATGCTTTCACCCTGAGGGACTGTGGCGGCCGTCGCGACCCCTGGCGCTCCTTCTTTAGCATTCGCCAAAATATAGA
>CANGOK010000236.1 GCA_947455285.1 Beijerinckiaceae bacterium
CAATATCCTTGTGCTGGGCGACACCGGTTGCCGCGTCACGCGCGTCTATAACCAGTCCTGCAACGATCCTGCCGACTGGCCCTTCGCAGCGGGCGCGCGCACGGAGGCGGGGATCGCGCCCGATGTGGTCGTGCATGTGGGCGACATGCTCTATCGCGAGACGTCATGCCGTCTGTGGAACGAGGGCTGCGCCAACACGCCCCACGGCGATAACTGGGCGGTTTGGGAAAGTGATTTCTTCGCCCCTGCGAAGCCCCTGCTCGCGGCTGCGCCGCTCGTCATGGTGCGCGGCAACCATGAGACCTGCGGGCGCGGCGGCAAGGGATGGAGCCGCATGCTTGATCCCTATCCGCTGGTTGCGAACTCGGGCTGCCTGAAGCCGGGCGCGCCCTTCGTGGCCGATCTTGGCGGGCTTTCGCTTGTCGTGATGGATGTTTCGTCCGCTGGCGAAGGCGGCAAGCGGGAGGCGCAAGTGGCGCATTTTCGCGCCCAGTTCGAAAGCCTCGAAAGTCTTGCGCCGCAGGGGCCGATCTGGCTCGCCATGCACCGGCCTATCCACGCAGCGGCGCTAGCTGCGTTTGGCTATGTCACCGGTCAGAACAAGGTGCTGGCGGAAGCGTCGCAAAACGTCACGCCTGCACGGGTGGCTGCGATCCTGTCAGGCCATATCCATACGTTTCAGGTTCTGGCCTATGACAGCCTGCCGACCCAGCTCGTCGCAGGCCATTCGGGCGCCGAGCTGCACTGGACAGCGCCTGAAGATGTGACGGGCCTTTCCATTGATGGCGCAAGGGTTGTTTCCGGCACAGGCCGCGCAGGCGTGCATGGATTTGTGACCCTGACGCGCGAGGGCGCCGGGGCTGACGTCTGGCGGCTGGAAAACCGGGATATTGCGGGCAAGACGCTGGACCAATGTCACATGACAAAGCGACAACTTGCCTGTGGAGCCCAGTAGAAGTCATTCAAATCGGTGGTAGAAAGGGAAGATGAGCCAGACAACCAGCCCCGCCGTTTCCCAATCCGCACCGACCCGCCGCGCCGCCCGCAAGGCCGAGCCCGCACAGGTCGTAGACCGCGCGGCCCTCGAAGCCGAGATCGACGCAATTGCGCACGAGCATGCCGGCAATTCAGACGGGCTGCGCAAGGCGGCGGTCGGTTGCTTCTTGCGCGCGCTGGAGAATGGCCACGCCCGTGCGCGCGAGCAGCTGGAAAGCGCGGGCCGCGGCCTTGATTGCGCCCGGGCGCTTTCTCACCTCGAAGACGAGATCATCCGCTCGATCCATCGCTTCGTGACGACCCATCTTTACCCCGCGAAGAACCCTTCCTCCGCCGAGCGCCTCGCAATCGCTGCGGTCGGCGGCTATGGGCGCAACACACTGGCGCCGGGTTCGGACATCGATCTGCTCTTCCTGCTGCCCTACAAGCAGACGCCATGGGGCGAGAGCGTCGTCGAGGCCATGCTCTACATCCTCTGGGACCTGCGACAGAAGGTGGGCCATTCCACTCGCTCGGTTGACGAGTGCCTGCGTCAGGCGCGGGAAGACATGACCGTGCGCACCGCGTTGCTCGAAGCCCGTTTCATCCTCGGCGACGAAGCGCTCTTCGAAGATATGCGCAAGCGTTTCGACGCCGAAATCGTGCGCAAGACGCCGCGTGAATTCGTCTCCGCCAAACTCAGCGAACGCGATGCGCGCCTCAACCGCGCTGGCGGCTCTCGTTATCTCGTCGAGCCCAATGTGAAGGAGAGCAAGGGCGGCCTTCGCGACGTCAATACGCTCTTCTGGATCGCCAAATATGTTTACCGCGTGCGTGAGCCCGAGGAACTGGTCAAGGCGGGCGTCTTTACCGAGCGCGAGGTGCAGCTTTTCCATCGCTGCGAAGAATTCCTGTGGCGTGTGCGCTGCCATCTGCATTTTGTGACGAAGCGCGCTGAAGACAGGCTCAGTTTCGATCAGCAACGCACCATCGCCGCGCGGCTCGGCTATCATACCCATGCGGGCCTTAGCGATGTTGAGCGCTTCATGAAGCATTACTTCCTCGTCGCGAAGGATGTGGGCGATCTCACCGCCATCCTTTGCGCGGCGCTTGAGGAAAAGCAGGCCAAGGCGCGGCCTGTGCTCGATCGCTTCATGGAGCGCTTACGGCCCAAGAAACTTGCGTTGGAAGGCGGCGACTTCGCCATTGAGGTGGATCGCGTCACCGTGGCGCGCGCTGATCTCTTCGAGCGCGATCCCGTCAACATGATCCGCCTTTATTGGATCGCCGACCGTAATCGCCTGCCGATCCATCCCGACGCCACGCGCCTTGTTACCCTCTCGTTGAAGCGCATCACCACGAAGCTGCGCGACGATCCCGAAGCCAATCGCATGTTCATCGAGATCCTCACTTCGCGCGGGGCTCCGGAGACCGTGCTGCGGCAGATGAATGAAGCGGGCGTGCTTGGCCGCTTCATTCCGGACTTCGGCCGCATCGTGGCGATGATGCAGTTCAACATGTATCATCACTATACGGTGGACGAGCATCTGCTGCGTAGCCTCGGCATTCTCGCCAGCATCGAGTCAGGGCGTCTCAACGAAGATCATCCGCTCTGCAACGAGCTTCTGCCCTCGATCCGCAATCGCACCGCGCTTTATGTTGCCCTGTTCCTGCATGATGTCGCCAAAGGCCGCGAGGAAGATCACTCCATCGCCGGCGCGCGGGTGGCGCGCGAGCTTGGGCCACGTTTTGGCCTTTCTGATGCAGAAACCGAAACGGTCGCCTGGCTGATCGAGAACCATCTCGTCATGTCGAACACGGCGCAGAGCCGCGATCTCTCCGATCCCAAAACCATCGAGACTTTCGCAGCCACCGTGCAGACGCTTGAGCGCCTGCGGATGCTGCTCGTCCTCACTGTTTGCGACATTCGCGCCGTGGGACCGGGCGTTTGGAATGGCTGGAAAGGCCAGTTGCTGCGCACGCTTTATTGGGAGACCGAAGTCGTGCTTGCGGGCGGCCATTCCGCCATCGACCGCAATCAGCGCGTCGCCATGGCCCAACAGGAGTTGCGCAGGGCGCTGGCCCTTTGGTCCGACCCCGATTTCGACGCCTATGCCGCGCGTCATTATCCGGCCTATTGGCTGAAGGCGGATCTGCATCACAAGATCGCCCATGCGAATCTGCTCCGCGTCGTCGACGTCGAGTTGAAATCGCTGATGACGGAAGTTTCGACCGACGCTTTCCGCGGGGTGACGGAACTGACAGTGGTGGCGCCAGACCATCCGCGCCTGCTCTCGATCATCGCGGGCGCCTGCGCGGCTGCAGGAGCCAATATTGTCGATGCGCAGATCTTCACCACGACCGATGGCCTTGCGCTCGACACGATCTTCATCAGCCGCGCCTTCGATCAAGATGAAGACGAATTGCGCCGGGCGGGGCGGGTGGCGCAATCCATCGAGAAGGCCCTGCGTGGCGAAATGCGACTGAAAGATGCGGTCGAGGCGCGGCGCGAACAATCTCATGGCGCCAACAAGGCCTTCACGCTCGCTCCCGATCTGATGATGGATAACAATCTATCGAGGCGCTACACCGTGATCGAGGTCTCCGGCCTCGACCGTCCTGGTCTGCTCTATGAGATGACGGCGGCCCTGTCCGATCTCAATCTCAACATCGGCTCCGCTCATATCGCGACTTTCGGCGAGAAGGCTGTGGATGTGTTCTATGTGACTGACCTCACCGGGGCGAAGATCGCCAATCCCGCTCGCCAAAGCGCTGTGCGCAGGCGGATGCTGGATATTTTCAGCGCCCCCGAAGCCAAGGCCTCGCCCAAGGCGGGGGCGAAACTCCCGGCGAAGGCTGCTCCCAAACGCAAAAGCGAGGGCGAAGCTTGATTTTTTGACCTGCGGCCCTGATATGTCGCCTGAGCAAATCGGACAGACGAAACCATGCAATATCCTAAGGATCCCGCCTCCGAAGACCAGACGCCCGCCGCCGGCGCCGAGGGGGCGCATGAGACCTCCCTTGCGGGCGAGACCCCGCAGTCCTCGGTCAACGAGCCTGAGCCCTTCACCGAGCTTGAGAATCTCTATGCGGAGAATGCGAGCCTCAAGGATCGCGTGCTGCGCACCATGGCCGAGATGGAGAACCTGCGCCGGCGCACCGAGCGCGAGGTGGCGGACGCCAAGACCTATGGCGTGACCTCTTTCGCCCGCGAAATGCTGACGCTCGCAGACAATCTGCGCCGAGCCCTTGAAGCCGTCACTCCCGAGACGCGCGCCGCCGCCGATCCGGCGCTTGCATCTTTCGTCGAGGGTATCGAGTTGACCGAGCGCGCCTTTCTGGCGAGCCTCGCCCGCCAGGGCGTGAAGAAGATGGAGCCGCAAGGCCAGCGCTTCGACCCCAACATGCATGAAGCGCTCTTTGAAGCCCCCGATCCCAGCGTGCCCAACGGAACGGTGGTTCAGGTGGTGGAGACAGGCTATTCCATCGGGGATCGCTGCCTGCGTCCGGCCAAGGTCGGCGTGTCGCGCGGCGGGCCGAAGGCGCCCGCGCCTGAAAAATAAGGAGAGCCCACATGGCGCATGGATCGTTCGTCTGGAATGAACTGATGACGCCGGATGTGGAGAAGGCCAAGGCTTTCTACGCAGCTTCTCTGGGCTGGACTTACGAGCCCATGCCTGGCCCTTCAGGCTCGACTTACTGGATCGCCAAGATGGACGGCCGGGGGGTAGGCGGAATCATGTCGCTTGACGATCTCCCGCCCGGCGCTCCCACCGCCTGGTTCCCCTATATCGAAGTCGATGATGTGGACCAGCGGGCGGCGGCGCTTGGCGTGCAGGGCGGCGCCTTGGCGCGGCCGGCCTTCGACATTCCGGGCATCGGCCGCATCGCCATCGTCCGCGACGCCACGGGCGCCATGGTCGGTTGGATCACGCCGGTTGCTATGGAGTGTCAACCCGGCGAAGGGTGAGGTTGATCCGCCCGGCTTCGGCGAGC
>CANGOK010000237.1 GCA_947455285.1 Beijerinckiaceae bacterium
ACACCGACGGCTTCGTGCCGAAGATCCCTGACTGTCGCCTGCATGTGTTCGAAAACGCAGGCCACATGGGCAATATCGAATGCGCCGCAGAGTTCAACCGGCTGTGCCTTGAGTTTCTGGCGAGCGTGGATGATTCTGCAAAGTAGTCTCTGAAATTGCGCGCTCAACAACCCTCCCCCCTGTGGGGAGGGTCGGCCGCGCCAGCGGACGGGGTGGGGGTCTGCGCATGCAGATCGTGAGCCGGCTTGCAAAGCAATTAACCTGCAAAGGCCTCACGACCCCCACTCTCTAATCTCTCCCCGCAAGGGGGAGAGAAGCTGCAATCATCGCGCTCCAAAAATGTTGGATTGGGAAAGCATTACTGCCCCGACGTCGCCGCCTTCACCCGCTCCACGACTGCAGGCGGCGTATCGTAGACCTTGGCGACAAGCGCCTGCAGGTCCTCGCCTGACATGGGCTCCACATCGAGGTTCATCTTCTTCGCTTCCGCGATAAAGGCAGGGTCCTTGAACGCGTCCACGAAGGCCTTGCGCATGGCGGCGATCCGCTCGCCCGGAACTTCAGCGGCCATGATATAGGGCCGCCCGAACTGCTCCTGACTATAGACGAGATCGAGCGCGCCGCGCTCTTCAGCGTTGCGCGCAAAGTCGACGCTCTTGGGCACGCCCTGTTTGTCGAGATCAGGATTGCCCACCGAGGCCTCCTGCACCAGCACCTTCACAAGGCCGCTGCGGAACCAGTCGGGATGGGTGGCCAGAACGCTCGCCCAGGCGGCGCCGCACTGGCCATGAACCTCGCCCTTCTCGATGGCGAGCTGCACTTCGCGATTGCCGGAATAACCGAGCACCACCTTGAATTTCGTATCGAGCACCGCGTTCAGCAGCAGCGGAAAATCGCGTGTCGAAGCGGCCTCTCCGCCCGAGCCCATGACGAGCTGCGTCTTACGCGCGTCTTCGAATGTGGTCGCTGGCGCATCCGTGCGCACCACGCAGACATAGACGTCCCGATTGGCGTTGCCGATGTAACGGAAGGCCGCTGGGTCGTAGCGCACCTTGCGCTTGTCGCCGAGCACGGGCTCGATGATGTTGCCGGGGTGAATGGCGCCGAGCACCGTGCCATCCTTCGGCGCGACCGCAGTGACGTAATAGGCCGCAGTAGCCCCCGCCGCGCCCGGCATGTTCTGCGCGACCACTGTGGGATTGCCCGGAATATGCGCGCCGATATGCCTCGCTATGAGCCGCCCATAGGTGTCGAAGCCGCCGCCGGGCGCCGACGCGATCACCACCGACACCGTCTTGCCCTTGTAGAAGGACGCCACATCCTGCGCCTGCGCCACGCCGCCAGACAGTGCGGCGACAACCGCCATGAAACGCATCGCGCCGGCCATGTTTCTCTCCCTTAATGCAGTCGGGCGGCCCTTGTGAGGCCGCCCGCTTTTATCTCGACACAGACGAGTGAAATCAGCACTCGACGTAGTTGCCGTACTTGATGAGGTTCTGCTTCTGCGCCTCGTTGCGGGGCGGCAGCTTGAAGAGCTTGTGCGCCGTGCCGCCGAGGATGTTGTGACGCGCCCGGTCGTTGAGGAAGGGCAGATCCCAGATCGTCGAGGGCAGATCGAAGTCCCAATGGGGATAGTCGGAGGCGTAGAGCAGCGAGTTTTCCGCGTCGATCATGCGGAAGGTGCATTCCAGCGCGTCCATGTCCTGAATTTCCATGGGCTGCGAAGAATAGAACATCTCGCGCATATATTCGGACGGCTTGCGCTTCAGCAGCGGGCATTCCGACGGACGCAGCATGAACTCGTGGTCGAGGCGCTGCATGACGAAGGGGATCCAGGCGAGGCCCGCTTCGATCCACAGAACGGGCAGCTTGGGGAAGCGCTCGTTCATGCCGTTCACGACCCAGTTCGTGAGATGCAGAATGTTGTACCAGGAGAAGCCGAGCGCATGGGCCGAGATGAAGCGGTTGCAGCTCTGGAACGTGTGGTCGCCCCATGACGGGCCCGAATGGAACGCCAGCGTCTGGCCGCGCTCTTCGATGGCGCGATAGGTCTTCATATAGGCGTTGTCATAGACCGGCATCTTGGGACGAACGGTCGTGACCATCCAGCCGCCGACGCCCTTGCGATGACCGAAGGTCTCGACGCAGCGCAGCGTGCCTTCGGGATCGCCGAAGGGCAGGCAGAGCTGGGTGAACATGCGGCCGTTGGTCTGCGGCAGAGCAACCTCCGTGACCCAGCGGTTGTAGGCCCAGCACAGTTCGAACTCCATCTCCTTCTGGGGATGCAGGCCGACGTTGAGCAAGCCGGTGGGGAAGAGGCAGGAATAGTCGACACCCAAAGCGTCCATCCAGCGCTCGCCAAGCTGGGCGTCGCGCAGGCGGCTCGGATCGGTCTTCTCGGAGGAGCGCAGCGGATAGCGCGTCACACGGCCGCCCATGTCCTGATAGCCGGGGACGGAGGGAAGCACGCTGCCACGACCGCCCTTGGAGCGGGCTGCGAGCGCAAGCTGCTTGAGAACCTCGTTCTCCATAAAGGGGAGAATTTCACCGAAGTTTTCATTCTCGTAATGATGCGCGTCGACGTCGACGATGAGGACGTCGTCGAATTTGCGGTCACGCGTCTGTTTGGCGGCGTGGGCGAGAAGCTTCGTCGTGTTGAGCTCTTCAACCTGAACGCGGCGGCCACGATCTGAAATGAGGTCCATAGTCTTTCCCTCCAGCTTGTTCCTAAGGCGGCGCGGTCAGACTCCCGACCAGCTCTGCCACATACCCAGTTCGAACACCTGCAAATCGACCGCCTTGAGCAGCGCGCTGCAGGTTATCATCGCATCGGTTCCGGTCACGGCGGTCCGCCCGGAAAGCAACGGATACTTGTTCCCGCTTTCCTGATTGGCGCCGTAGATCCTGCAGATGACGCCGACGAGGGCCTGCGTGGCCTCGGGCGTCAGGACATCGAGTTCACCCGCCTCGAATTTCGCCTCAAGGGCGGCGACGAGGGCGAGAGCCTCTTTGGACTCAGCCGTCTGACGCGATTCGACGCGGACCGGGGCCGGAATCTTGCGCAAGATCTCGACCTTGGGGGCCTTGTCAGCCTTCGCGGCCTTTGACGCCTTGGCCTTGCCAGCCTTGGCGTCCTTGGAGGGCACGCCCTCCCACAAGGCCTTCACGAAATGCACCTTGTCCTCGCCCACGAAAGCGCTAGCCTCCACACTGGCGTGCGGGGCCTTCGCCTTCACGGACTTGGCAGGCTTGGCGGGTTTGGCCGTCTTGGCCTTGGCCGCCGGGGCCTTCTTGACCGTCTTGCCGGCCTTAGGCGACGACATAGACGTCATTTCCCTTGGTGATGACTTCGTACTTCCGCAGCTTGAGCTTGCGGTTGGACACGTGCTCACCGGTCTTCATGTCATATTCGTAGCCGTGCCACGGGCAGACGAAGTTCATGTCGTTGGTGAAGTGCAGGCCCATCGAAGTCTTGTCAGGGCGCAGGCGCTCTTCGACGCGGGCGATGGTCAGGCCTTCGCAAGCCGGCCCGCCCTGATGCAGGCAGAAATTGCTATAGGCGTAGAATTCGCCCTCATGCCTAAAGATGCCGATCTCGTGTTCGCCGATGCGCACGATCTGACGATCGCCATCCTTGAACTCGGACGCCTTTCCAACGAACTGCTCGGCCATGAGCGGTGATCCTCCCGGATAAAAATCAGGCTGTCGCGCGAACACGCGCACTTTACCCTTCTGGATCTAAGGAAAGGCGCATCCCTCGTCCAAGACGAAATCGTTGGGGCAGACCAAAGCTTTTCATGGTGTGCGCCGCACAATGAACAATTTCAACGCAATGGCCGCGCATAGGGCTCCATGGCGGCCAGGGTCTTGGCGCCGAGATCGTTGAGGAAAGTCAGAACATCGTCTTCATGGGTGAAGCCCGGACGCTTGAGCGGGCGAACCATATAAAGCGTGCGGGTGATCGAGGGCCGCTCGATGCGCCGAGCGACCAGCCCGCCGCTGTCGATCTCCTGCGGCGCCAGCGAATAGGGCATGATGGTCGCGCCGCCGCTGCGCCCGATCAGCGCCTTCATCGACGAAATGGAATGGACCTCATAGGCGAGCCGCATGGTGAGCCCGAGCCGCCGCGCCTCCCCCTGCACGATGTTGCGGATGATGCCCCGCTCGCCCGCGATGACGAGTTCGAAATCAAGCGCCTGCGCGAAGCTCACCGGCCCCGGCGCCACCTTCGCGTCGGGCGAGGTGACCAGAAGCAGGTCTTCTTCCAGCAAGGCGATGCGCTGGAGATCGGCGCGCTCGGCGACATTCCATGCGAAGGCGACGTCGATCTGGCCCCGGTCGATGGCGTCGAGCAGCACCACGCTGCGCTCTTCAACTAGGCTGAGGGAAACGCCCGGCAGGCTGCGCCGCGCCTCAATGAGAATGTCAGGCCCCAGCAGCAGCATGAGGCTTGGGGGCATGCCCAGCACCACGTGATCGGTCTTGGGGGTGGAGAAGGCCTGCAACTCGCGCTGGGTCGCCTCGACATCGGCGAGAATGCGCCGCGCGCGCTCAAACAGCAGCTTGCCCGCTTCAGTAGGTGTGACGCCGCGCGAATGGCGCACGAGCAGGTCGAGCCCCAGCTCGCTTTCAAGCTGGCGGATCTGGACGCCAAGCGCGGGCTGGGCGACGTTCAGCTGCTCGGCCGCAGCCGTCATGTTGCCGGCTTCGACCACCTTGATGAAGTATGACAACTGTCGGAAGTTGATGACCGCCTCCCCCTCTGCGCCATTGATACGGCTTTGGCGCAGGGGGCCGCAAGGGGCGCGCGTTATGCGGCGAAATATTCCCTCAGCACCCGCCCATAGATCGCCGTCAGAGCCTCGAGGTCAGCCACCGCGATATGCTCGTCCACCGCATGCATGGTCTTGCCGACGAGGCCGAATTCGACCACCGGGCAGACGTTCTTGATGAA
>CANGOK010000238.1 GCA_947455285.1 Beijerinckiaceae bacterium
GAACGCGCCGACCAGAGCGTCGTCGATCGCCTTGCGCATCTCGGCGTCTCCACCACCCATGAGGCCATGGGCCGCTTTGGCCTTATGAAGCCCTATATGCGCCCCATCTATTCGGACGTGGCGGTCGCCGGCACAGCCGTCACCGTGCTCGCCCAGCCCGGCGACAACTGGATGCTGCATGTGGCGGTGGAGCAGTGCCGCAAGGGCGACATCCTCGTCGTCGGCGTCACCTGCGACAACACCGATGGCATGTTCGGCGAATTGCTGGCGACCTCGCTGAAGGCGCGCGGCGTCGTGGGCCTTGTGATCGACGCGGGCTGCCGCGACGTGCGCGGCCTCAAGAAGATGGGCTTCCCCGTCTGGTCGCGCGCCATCTCGGCGAAGGGCACGGTGAAGGCCACCCTCGGCAGCGTGAACATCCCCGTCGTCTGCGCAGGCGAAATCGTGAAGCCGGGCGACGTGGTCGTGGCGGATGATGACGGCGTCGTGGTCGTGCCGCGCAAGATCGCCGAAGCCGTCGCCAAGGCTGGCGAAGCGCGCGAAGCAAACGAAGTCGACAAGCGCGCCCAGCTCGCCGCCGGCGTCCTCGGCCTCGACATGTACAAGATGCGTGAGCCCCTCGCGAAGGCCGGCCTCACCTATACGGACACGCTCGAAGACTGAGCCATGAACAAATCGCCCCGCGTCGGATTGGCGCGGGGCCCATCATGCCCCAGCACGCACCTTCGCCACGAACATGACGCCTGGCAGATCCTTGAAATGCGCGTCACAGGTGATCACCTCTGCGCCGTAGAGTAGCGCGGTCGCATAAATGATGGCGTCAGCAGTCGCTAGCTTATGCTTTGAGGAAATCTCGGCGGCAGATAAGGCGATTGTCGTGTCGAGATCGACGACGACGCATGTTCCAGAGAAAGCGATCGCCTGATCCGCTTTGTCTTCATCGACCTCGCGAGTAAGCCACTTCGCAAGTTCGAGTTGAACCATGGTGGGCATGAGGATGTTTTCGCGCGCCGGAATCAACGGCTTCAAAGTCTGACCTGTCGGCGAACCAAGAAGCCATTCGATCCAAGCAGACGTATCGACCAGCCGCATCAGAAGCGGTCTTTACGATCACGATAATCCGTAACCTTGGCGCCTTTCGCGATGCCGACGAGGTCCTCAAGGTCCGGAACCGGAACGAGAAGCACACCCGCGCCCTTGGGAATGAAAGCGAATTCCTGACCAGGCGCCCATTGGTGCGCAACGCGGACGGCCTTGGGGATTGAAATCTGAAACTTGGCGGAAAGAGTGGCTGTGTCTGACATCGCACTGCCTCTGGCTCAAAAATTCAGTGTTTTTAATATAGCAGTTGGAGCGGGCGAAGGGAATCGAACCCTCGTATGAAGCTTGGGAAGCTTCCGTTCTACCATTGAACTACGCCCGCATCGCAGGCCGTCTGTATAGCCGTTCCCGTCCGTGTTCCGCAAGCGGGAACCGCTCAGCACAATTCGCCCGCGAGCCGCCGCATGAAGGCGACGCCCTCGGCGAGCTGGCTTTCCTCAAGGTATTCATCGGGCTGATGGGCCTGTTCGATGCTGCCGGGGCCGCAGACCACGGTGGGGATGCCCGCGCCCTGAAACCGCCCAGCCTCGGTCGCATAGGAGACGGCGATGGTGGCGTTGCGGCGGCTCGCCTTGAAGGCCAGCGTCTCGGCGAAGGAACCCGGTTCAGGCGCAAGGCCGGGGACCTCGACCTCGGCCACGGTCTCAATGCCTGCCTGCGGCGCATAGCGGCGGAGGCGCGGCAGAATCTCGCGCTCAACGGCGTCTTCGAGATGCCGCAGGGCCGCATCCTGCGGCACGCCGGGCAAGCCGCGAAACTCCCAGTTGAAGGAGCAATCGCGCGCCAGAATGTTGCGCGCGGTTCCGCCCTGAATGACGCCAACGCTGATCGTCGACTGGCCGGGAATGAAACGCCCGCCGGGGTCGCCAATAGCCGCGCAGTCATCCATGAAACGGTAGAGCTCACCGACCAAGGCGCAGGCGGCCTCGATGGCGTTGGCGCCCAGCATGGGATTGGACGAATGAGCCTCGTGGCCGCGCACATGCGTCACATAGGTCGCCACGGATTTATGCGCATCCGCCACCTGCATCATCGTCGGCTCGCCCACGATGACAGCGGCGGGGCGCGGCAGATCGCGGCCGAAACGGGCGATTGTGTCGACGGGACCGAGGCAGGTAGTCTCCTCATCATAGCTCAGGAGAATATGGATCGGCCGCTTGAGTGGCAGCGCCTGAAACTCGGGGATCATCGCCAGCGCCAGCGCGTCAAAGCCCTTCATGTCGCAGGAGCCGCGCCCATAGAGCCTGCCCCCGTCGCGGCGCAGGCGGAAGGGGTCGGAGGTCCAGACCTGTCCTGCGACGGGCACCACATCCGTATGGCCAGAAAGCACGACGCCGCCGTCCTGCATGGGGCCAATGGTGGCGAAGAGCGCCGCCTTGTCGCCCTGCGCGTTGGGAACCTTCACATAGGGAACGTTCAGCCCGCGCAAATAGTCCTCGACGGCGGCGACGAGGGCGAGGTTGGATTTTGAGCTTTCAGTATCGAAAGCCACCAGCCGCTCGAGGAGCTGGATCGCCGCTTCGAGCCGCTGGTCAGTCATGCGCAGCCCCTCAGTTCAGGACGCGCTTGATATAGGGGCTATCCAGGGAGAAGGTCGGGATCTCCACATCAAAGCTCCCGCCGTCTTCATCCACCATGCGATAGGCGCCGCCCATGAAGCCTGACGGGGTCGTCAGCGGGCAGCCCGAAGTGTAGCGGAAGCTCTCACCCTCGCGCAGGATCGGCTGTTCGCCGACGACGCCAGAGCCACGCACTTCGTTGAGCTTGCCGTTGGAATCAGTGATCCGCCAATGGCGCGCAACCAGCTGCACCGTGCGCGAGCCGCGATTGGCGATCTCGATCGTATAGGCCCAGAAATAGCGGCCAGCCGAAGGGTCCGAACGATCCTCCTGGAACTCGGGCTCGACAGTGATTTCAATCTGGTCGGTGAGAGCTTGGTACATCATGTCATTTTGCCGGATATGCGGCGGTTCGTCGAGCCCTTGCATAAGGCTCGCCTGAAGGTCATTTTGCCGCCCGACCGCATGGGAAGGCCACAGATCGGAGCGAATCATGGATGCGAACGCTAGGGAAAATGACGTCACTCTGCGTCTGGCGCAACCGGTGGACGCCGAGCCCGCCTGCACCCTTGTCCGCCGCTCGATCATTGAGCTTTGCAAGCTGGACCATGGCGGCGATCCGCTGATGCTGGAAGGCTGGCTCTGCAACAAGACGCCCCAGAATATGGAAGTCTGGATCACGACGCCAGGCACCACCTGCTTCATCGCCGAGATCGGCGGGGCCTTGGCGGGCGTCGGCGTGGTCATGGACCACGGCGAGGTCCTGCTCGCCTATGTGGCGCCCGAGTTTCGTTTTCGCGGCGTCACCAAGAGCCTGCTGGCGCGGATGGAAGAGCATGCCAAGGCGCAGCACGCCGACCGCATGAGCCTGACCACCACCGACACCGCTTACGAGTTCTTTCTGGCGCGCGGTTACACGGCGGAGGAAGAGGTCGGCGATCTCTTCAGCGAAGACCAGCATTCGCTCATCAAGGAATGGCAGAAGGGCTGAGGCTTATTCGGGGTAGACCAGCAGCCACAGGCCGCGCGCCACATAGATGGCGCTGAAGATGATAATGATGGTTTTCGTATATTTGCGAAAATCACCATCGGTCATCCGATGCAGCACGATGGGCGCGAGCGATGTGCCCAAAATTGTCGTCGCGAGAAAGGCGCCCCAGGCCCAGGGCGGAATCTCCATCACGGCGTCGACGCCGATGGCGCCGAAATAGAAGATGCGCACGACCTGCG
Source organism: Beijerinckiaceae bacterium (assembly GCA_947455285.1). Lineage (GTDB taxonomy): Bacteria > Pseudomonadota > Alphaproteobacteria > Rhizobiales > Beijerinckiaceae > Terripilifer. The sequence goes on from CANGOK010000238.1 coordinate 3,891, forward strand.
AGAAGAGCTGCGTGACCGCCTTGGTCGCCACCACTGTCTTGCGGTCAAGCGGACTCGCCTGAAAGAAGACATCGAGGATATTGCCGCCCTGCCCCACGGTCAGCTGCAGCAGCATGACGAGGGCACCGCAGGAGTAAACGACGCCGCGCCGCGTGATGTCGGGGGCGAAGGATTTCGGCAAGGCGAAGGCGGCGAAGGGCATGAGGCCGATGCCCAGGTAAACCATCGGCTTGCTGGGCACGAAATTGACGAAACGCATCAAAATATAGGTCGCGAGCGAACCCGCGACATATTTCCATGCAAGCGTCCAATCGACATGCTTGCGCCAGAGCCAGCCGCGCCATGCGCCAGCCGCCACCTGCACCGTGGCGAAGACGACGAGCGATGACGCGACGGGCAGAAAGAGAAGCAGGCAGGCGAGCAGGATCTGTCCGCCCGCCATGCCGAAAATGCCCGAGACGAAGGAGCTCAGGATGCTGATCGAGGAGATGAAGATCAGAACGCCGGTGGTCATCCCCGGCGATCAGTTCTTGCGTGTCGCGAGAAACGCATCGTGTTGGCGAACGAGATCGCCGCTCAGGGCGGAGGCGATGAGCGCGCGCGTCTCAGCGACGCCATAGAGAGCCACGAAGGAGCCAAAGCGCGGGCCGCGATTCTCGCCGAGCAACACACGATAGAGCATGTTGAACCAGTCGTTCGACACGCCGGGCCGCTCGGGCGTCGCGCCCTTGGCCTTCAGATCCTGATAGCGCGGGATGGGGCGGGCCACATCATAGAGCGCAGTCTGGATGTCTTCGGCGGAGGCGCCTTCCGGCAGACCAGCCAGCATCGCATCAAGAGCGCGCAGGGCGCCGGTCTCGACATCGTCAGGCGCGTGGTAGGTCTTCGCAGGACGCACGAAGTCGCGGAAATAGGCCACCGCATAGCCAACGAGCGCGTCGAGCCGCGGATGGGTCTGCGGGCTCACGCTCGGGGCGTAGCGGCGCAGAAAAGCCCAGAGCACCTGCGGATCCTCGCTATTGGCGACAGCCGC
>CANGOK010000239.1 GCA_947455285.1 Beijerinckiaceae bacterium
ATATTTGCCCGCAACCTTTTCGGGAATATCCACGCGCACCGGGCGCTGGCCAACAAGGCGATATTCGTTCGGCGCCTTCACCGGCGCTGTGCCGTCATATTTCACGTTGAAAGGCTTGTCGCCGAGCAGCTGCCCATAGGTGACCTTGCGGAATCCATTCTCTCCGCGAACCGACACGACGCCGTCGCGCACCTCGAGGCTGCCCGCTTGCACCCCAAGGCGAACGGCGGCGCGCGCGAGAAGCTCCATACGTGCTTTGGCGGCGGCGGCTCGCAGGGCGGGGGCGCCGCGATGGATCGAGGAGCTCGAGCTTGTCGCCTGCTGGTCGGGCGTGATGTTCGTATCGAGCCGGATGGTGCTGACCTGATGCATGCCCATGTCGAGCTCTTCGGCCGCCACCTGCAGGAGCCCCGTCTGGTTCCCCTGTCCGAGCTCGCATTTGCCGGTGTAGATCGTCGCCGTATTGTCGGCGTGGATCGCCAGCCATGTATCGACTGCATGATAATCCGGCGGGCCAGCCTTTGCGCCGCGCGTAGCCTGAGCGAAGCCGCTCGTCGGCGATCCTAGGGTGAAGCCCATGACCATGGCGCCGCCGCCCTTGAGCAGGCCGCGTCGAGAAAGGAATTTCGCGCCATCGCGGGCGGTGCGGCTGTGGGTGAGCATTGCGTCGTCCATCTCAACCCTCCTTGGCCATCTTGGCGGCCGCCGCCTGAATTGATTTCATGATGCGCGGATAGGTTCCGCAGCGGCACAGATGCCCATTCATATGTTCGCGGATCTGCGCCTCGCTTGGGCTGGTCGTCTTCGACAAAAGCTCCGCGCCCTTGATGGTCTGGCCGTTGTAGCAATAGCCGCAATGCAGCGCCTGTTCGTCGATGAAGGCTTGCTGCAGCGGATGCAGGTCTGGCGTCTTCGGCAGTTTGCGCTGCGCAGCGTAGAGCGCCGGCAAGCCTTCCAGCGTTGTGATCGCGCGCTGTCCAACATCCGAGATCGGCGTCTGGCAGGAACGGATCTCAACGCCATCCGCCAGCACCGAGCAGGAGCCGCATTGCGCAAGTCCGCAACCGAAGCGTGGGCCTTTCAGTTCAAGGTCATTAGTGAGTACGTAAAGGAGCGGCGTGTCTGGATCAGCGTCTACGGAACGCGCGGCGCCGTTCACCTTGATCGTGATGGTCATGGAGCATCCTCCCGGTTGTCGATCTCATGCCGACGTTTCCATATGGCTAGCATAGGACCAATTTCAGGTCCAGACGATCTATGGCGAGGGGCAAGTTGCGCAGGCGGCCGGGCTTTGCGCCGCGTCAAGGCCGCTGACCCATATTCCGCATAGTCTCACCCAATTGGGGGCAACCTTAGGCTCTGTTCCGGGCGGAGCTTTGCACATGCCTTATAAGGACAATCGCGACCTTCCCGATCAGGTCCGCCACCATTTGCCTGAACACGCGCAGACCATTTACCGGTCTGCTTTCAACAACGCTTACGACGAATACAAAAAGGACGAGCGACAGGAGGAGATCGCGCATCGCGTCGCCTGGGCCGCTGTCAAGAAGAGCTATGTCAAACGAGGTGACGATTGGGTTGAGCGTCATTGATCGGCGCAGAAATTCAGGAGGGCACATGGCGGACATCACCGTTCCCGATGGCGCTACTGGCGTAGTCATTTTTGCGCATGGCAGCGGATCAAGTCGCTTGAGTCCGCGCAACCGTGCCGTGGCGCGGGCTCTCAACCACGCAGGATTCGCCACCGTGCTGTTTGATCTGCTGACTCCCGAAGAGGCTGGCGATCGCGCGAATGTCTTCAATATCGAGCTGCTCACCGAGCGTCTGCGTGAAGCCATTGGGGCTTTGGGCGATGTCGATGCGTTGAGCGGCGCTAGCATCGGGCTCTTTGGCGCCAGCACAGGCGCTGCGGCGGCTCTATGCGCTGCGGCGGAAGAGGGCGACAGGATCAGCGCTGTAGTTTCGCGCGGTGGTAGACCTGACCTCGCGCTTCATAGGCTGAGCGCCGTTACGGCGCCAACTCTACTGATCGTTGGGGCCCTTGATGGCCCAGTCATCGAACTCAATGAAACCGCCTATTCGCAGTTGCGTTGTGAAAAACGGCTGGAGATCGTACTCGGCGCGGGCCATCTGTTCGAGGAGCCGGGAACCATGGATCGCGTCATGGAGCTCGCATCGCAATGGTTCACGCTTCATCTGTCAAAGAAAGCGTCCCCATGACCTTCGCTTCCTTTCCCTCGCGTGAACATGCAGGCCGCGAGCTCGCGTTGCGTCTTAAAAGCATGGCGATTGAGGATCCCGTCGTATTGGCGCTGCCCCGCGGCGGGGTTCCCATCGCAGCCGAAGTGGCGCGGGTGCTTCATGCGCCGATTGATCTTCTCCTTGTCAGGAAGATCGGCGTCCCCTCCATGCCGGAACTGGCTGCGGCGGCGATCGTCGATGGTGAAAAGCCAGAGCTCGTCCTCAATCAGAGCGTGATGGAAGCTGCGGGTCTGACCGCCGCCGATATCTATAGCCTTGCCGACGAACAGGTTGCGGAAATCGAGCGCCGCCGCCGACTTTATCTCGCGGATCGGAAGCCTGTCGCAGTGAAGGACAAAAGCGTCATCGTGATCGACGATGGCATCGCGACGGGAACGACAGCTAAGGCCGCGCTGCAAGCTCTGAGACGGCGCGCGCCCAAAGCGATCATTCTCGCTGTGCCGGTCGGATCTTCCGAAACGTTGACCGATCTTGGCGCCTATGCGGATCAGGTCGTATGCCTGCAGCAGCCTGCTTTTTTCTATGCAATCGGGCAATTCTATGCCGACTTCCATCAGCTCACGGACGAGGAAGTCATAGAGGCGCTTGGCGCTCATCAGGCCTGACTAGCGCCCCTCTTTCTTGCGGGCTGATATGAGTAGTCCGGAGCATCGGGGTGCAGGGCGAGCAGCAGGCCCGTCACGATCATGATCGTCAGCGGAATGGCGAAGATGCTGCTGACCGCGCAACTGGAAAATAAGATGAGCGCTAGGGGCGACGCCATTGCAACCTCGCGCTTAATACATCAACCTCAGTCTCATGGTCGACTCAACATTGGTCTTCATCGCCGCCGTGTTCGCTCTCGCAGGTCTTGTGAAGGGCGTGATCGGACTCGGCCTTCCCACGATTTCGATGGGCCTTTTGGCGACTGTGATGTCGCCCATTAGCGCGGCCGCTATTCTTCTCTTGCCCTCCTTCGTCACCAATGTTTGGCAAATGGTCGCGGGCCCTTCTCTCGGCGCTGTCATAAGGCGCCTTTGGCCGATGATGCTCGCCGTTTGCTTGGGCACGTGGGCGGGGCTTGGCCTTATGACCGGGGCGAGCGCGCGTTTCGGAACGACGCTTCTGGGCGTCTCCCTTGTCGCCTACGCTGTCTCCGGCCTCGTCGCCCTTCGGGCGCCGGCGCCCGGAACCTCAGAGCGAATCCTGTCTACAGTGATCGGAGCCGTGACTGGATTGATAACGGCGGCGACAGGCGTCTTTGTGATTCCGGTCGTTCCGTGGCTTCAAGCCATCGGCCTTGAGAAGGAAGTGCTCGTCCAAGCCCTTGGCCTGTCCTTTACGGTCTCCACTCTGGCGCTCGCCGTAAACATCGGCGCCGAGGGCGGCCTTCAGGTTGCGATGGCGAGCGACACCATTGTCGCGCTTGTATTTGCCTGCGGTGGGATGTGGCTTGGCCAGCACATCAGGTTGCGCCTGTCCCCTGCGATGTTCCGCCGATGTTTCTTCAGCGGCCTTCTGCTGCTGGGTCTTTATCTGATCGCGCGGTCGGTCGCCTGAGCGATGCCGCACTGAAAAACGATTATTGACTCAAGATCGGACGAAGCGCCTCTCTGCCCGACCTCTCAGGGCCATTTCAGAACTCTTCGAGAAGACGCCCCATTCCGGGGATCTTGTCGTTGATGCCGTTGGCGCGCAGTGCGTGCCAATAAGTCGCGGTGTTGATCGCGATGACTGGCTTGCCCAGCCACATCTCGGCCGCCGCAGCCAGGCGCACCATCGACATATTCGTGCCGACCTGCACGATGGCGTCCACATCGTCCCCGTCGAGTTCGCGCAGCACCCCGCGCAGATGCTCGGTGGTGACTTCCGCGATCGCGATCCAGGACGTCCGCTTGAGTGAAATCTCGCGCACGGTTTCATAGCCCATGTCGGAGAAAAAGTGCGCGACCTCGCGGTTCATCGAGGGCCAGTAAGGCGAGACGAAGGCGATCTTCTTTACCCCGCCATACGCCTTCAGCGCCGCGGCGCAGGCATGGCTGCCGATGCTGACCTTGACGCCAGCCTCGTCCTCGATGGTCTTCTGGAACTTGTCCGCGCCCTTCGCGCCATTGAAGAAGGTGACCGCCGACATGCCCATGACGAGATAGTCAGGCTCGCATGTCATCACGCTGCGCACGGCTTCAAGCGTATTGGAGCCGATCACCTCGGTGGCGATGCGGGCCGAGGCGTCATCGATAGCCTTGGCGTTGGGGGTGAAGATTCGAGCGTAGTGGTTGGTCACGCCGAAGGGCCGCATCGCCTCAAAATCCGGCTGCACAATGGTGTTCGTGGAGGGGCCCAGAACACCAAACTTGCGCCGCCAGCCCAATGCGTCAGTCATTTTGCTTCTCCCTTCATCGCCGATGCGTGATCGGACAACCTTTAACCCATCTTGTCCGGACAAAAATACAAGTCAATACGCAATGCTCTTGACAAGCATCAGATGCGCTCTTTAGCCTCACCCTATATTAATCCTGAAAAGAGCTCAGGCGGAGGGCGGCATGCAGCGGCGCAAACCCGGTCCATTGAACATCGCCAGACGGGCTTTCCTGGCGCTCGTCGCCGGCGCGCTGCCGACGCTCCTCGCCGTGAAAGACGTCAACGCGCAGGCCAAGGCCTGGCCCACGCGCACCGTGC
>CANGOK010000240.1 GCA_947455285.1 Beijerinckiaceae bacterium
GGACGAGAAGCGCGTGCTCGAGGCCATCCTCAACGCTACGGAAGTTGGCGCCGCCTTCTTTACGACGCCGGGCGTTCCCGCTGAGCGCGTGTCGGCCCTGCGCCGCGCCTTCGACGCGACCATGCAGGATCCCGAGTTCAAGGCTGACGTTGAGAAGATGCGCGTTGGCCTGCATCCCCTCAAGGGCGAGGATCTGCAGAAACTTGTGGCGCAGGTCAGCGATCTGCCCGCCGACATCACCGAACAGGTGCGCAAGGTCTATCAGCAATAACGCCTGACCGTGGGAGAGCGCGATGACGGAGCCACGTTGGAAACATGATGGGGTCCGCGTGATCCCGGCCAATAGCCTTGATCCCAACACCGCCCAGACGCCCGGCATGAACCGGGCGGCCGCCATCGATTTCGCCCGCGCGGGCGCACAGAAGCTCTGGGCCGGCACGGTGAGCATCCATGCGGGCGCCAAGACCGGCGCGCATCATCATGGGCCGCTGGAAAGCGTGATCTATGTGGTGCGCGGCAAGGCGCGCATGCGCTGGGGTGAGCATCTCGAATTCATCGCCGAGGCTGGGGCGGGGGATTTCATCTTTGTGCCGCCCTATGTGCCCCATCAGGAAATCAACGCCAGCGACGATGAGACGCTGGAATGCGTGCTGGTGCGCTCTGACGGACAGGCCACCGCCATCAATCTCGACATTGAGCCCGCCGAGCGGCCCGAAACGGTGAAGTGGATCGATCCGATTCATCGGACCTGATGCCGGCCTCTGACTTGCTGATCTGGCTGATCGCGTTGGCGAGCGTCGCTTGCGTGATGCTACGTCCGCGCGGCTGGCCCGAAGCGGTCTGGGCGATGCTGGGCGCGGGCGCGCTCGTCGCCGCGGGCCTGTTGCCGATTGCGGATGCGGTGCGGGCCGTGGCCAATGGCTGGGATGTCTATCTCTTCCTCATCGGCATGATGTTCCTTTCGGAAGTGGCGCGGCAGGAGGGGCTTTTCGATCATATGGCGGCGAGCGCCGCGCGTTTCGCCAAGGGTTCGGCGATGCGGCTCTTTGCGCTTGTTTATGGCGTGGGCGTCCTCGTCACGGTGTTCCTCTCGAATGACGCGACGGCGGTTGTGCTGACGCCCGCCGTCTACGCCGCAGCGCGAGCTGCGGGGGCCGCGCCGCAGCCCTATCTTTTCGCCTGCGCCTTCATCGCCAACGCTGCAAGTTTCGTTCTGCCTATTTCTAACCCGGCCAATCTCGTGGTCTTCGGCGGCAGGCCGCCCGCGCTCATGGATTGGATCGCGCTCTTTGGTCCGGCCTCAGCGGCGTCCATCGTCGTGACTTTCGCCGCCCTTCGCCTTGTTTTCGGCAAGGATTTGCGCGGCAGGCTCGATACGCCCGCCCCGCCGCCGCCCCTGTCGCGAGGATGCCGCGTCGCGGCCTTCGGGCTCGCGGGGGCTGTTGTGGTGCTGCTCGCCGCCTCTGCTTTCGATGTCCCATTGGGCCTGCCAACCCTCGTGGCGGGCCTCGCGACCGCCGCCGCCATGTTGCTCGCGGAAGGCAAGGGACCGGTGGCCTTGGCGCGTGGGATCAGCTGGTCGGTTCTGCCGCTTGTGGCGGGGCTTTTCATCATCGTGGAGGCGCTGGCGCGCACCGGCGCCATCGAGGCTTTGGCCGCCCAGCTTGGCGAAGCAGCGCGTGCTTATGGCGATGCGCCGACGAGCCTGGCCGCAGGCGCCATCACAGCCTTCGCCGTCAATCTGATGAACAATCTGCCCGCAGGGCTCATCGCCGCCAAGACGCTGGCGGCGACGCAGCCCGCCGCCTCGCCGCTTATCTCTGGCGCTGTGATGATTGGCGTCGATCTTGGCCCCAATCTTTCCGTCACCGGCTCGCTGGCGACGATCCTCTGGCTCCTCGCCCTGCGGCGCGAGGGGCTGAGGGTTGGCGCGCTGCGCTTTCTGGGTGTCGGCGCACTGGTGATGACGCCCGCCCTTGTCGCCTCGCTCGCGGCGCTGGTCTGGTTTCGCTAGATGCTATTTCCCAGCCAGCATTGCGCATGACTTGGGATCGACCGGCGCGAAGGCCTGATCGCCGATGATGCGGCGAATGGGCTTGTAATAGTCGTAAGGCTCTTTCGACTCCTGCGGGCTCTTCACCTGATAGAGGTCGAGATCATAAATCACGCGCCCGTCTTCGCGCATGCGCGCGGGTTTGCCGAGATAGTCGATGGGCAGTTCGCGCATCTTCGCCATGACCGCCTGCGGCGCCTTGCTTTTGGCTGCCTCCACCGCGTCGAGATAATGGCGCACGCCGATGTAATTCGCCGCATGGGCCTTGGTTGGAACCTTGCCGTTGTTGCGGGCGGCGAAGCGTTTGGCGAAATCGCGCGCCGTGTCGTTGGCGTCCCAATAAAAGCCTTCGGTCACGTAGAGGCCCTTGGCAACATCGAGCCCCAGCGCCTTGATGTCGCTGATGACCATGAGCAGGCCTGCGATGACCTGATCACCCTTGGTCAGGCCGAATTCGGCGGCTTGCTTGATGGCCGTGGTGGTGTCCTCGCCGACATTGGCGAGCGCGATGACCTGCGCCTTTGAGGCCTGCGCCTGCAACAAAAACGAGCTGAAATCAGAAGCCGCCAGCGGATGGCGCACGGCGCCCAGCACCTGCCCGCCGCCTTCGCGCACCATGCGTTCGGCCGAGGCCTGCATCTGGTGGCCAAAGCCGAAATCAGCCGTCAGGAAGAACCAGCTCTTGAGCCCCTGTTCGAGCAACGCCTTTGCGGTGCCCGCCGCCAACGCATTGGTGTCGTCGGCATGGTGCATGGTGGTCGGCGAGCAATGCGCTGTCGTGAGTTCCGGCGTCGCCGCCTCCGCCACCAGAATGACCTTCTCGCGCTCCTTGCCAAGCCGCGCCACCGCAAGCGCCGAAGGCGTGTTGGGCAGGTCGGTGATGGCGTCGACGCCATCGACATCGAACCAGCGCCTCGCGATCTGCGAGGCGACGTCAGGCTTGTTGAGGAAGTCCGCCTGCAGCACCTCGACCGGCATGCCCGCAGCCTTGCTACCGTGATCCTCAACCGCCATGCGTGTGGCGAGGACGGCGCCCGGCCCGCCGATCTCCATCGAATAGCCCGAGAGGTCGCCAAGCACGCCGATGCGGATCACGCTTTGCTGCGCGCGCAGGATCGAGGGCATGGCGATGGTGCCTGCAGCGGCGCCGATCAGGCGCGTCACGGAGCGGCGGCTTGGATGATCATTGCGATGGTTCATGGCGACCTCTGCAAGCGTGAATCTGAATTCGGGCGCAGGCGGCCCGGCATTGACGTCATCAAATGGGAAAAGTGGGCGGGGCCGTTTGCCCCGGCGCCCGCCCTGTCAGATCAGGACTTCACATAGAGGGCGGCGCCGCCGTCGAGGAATTCCTTGTTCTTCTCGGCCATGCCGTCGAGCACGGCCTTTTCATTGTCGAGCAGCGCCTGCGCTTCCACGCGCAGATCCTGCGTGATCTTCATGGAGCAGAACTTCGGCCCGCACATCGAGCAGAAATGCGCGACCTTGTGGGCGTCCTTCGGCAGGGTCTCGTCGTGGTAGCAGCGCGCCGTATCCGGATCGAGGCCCAGGTTGAACTGGTCCTCCCAGCGGAAGTCGAAGCGCGCCCGCGAGAGCGCATCGTCACGCAATTGCGCTGCGGGATGGCCCTTGGCGAGATCGCCCGCATGGGCGGCGATGCGATAGGTGATGACGCCCACCTTCACGTCGTCGCGATCGGGAAGGCCCAGATGCTCCTTGGGCGTGACATAGCAAAGCATGGCGCAGCCGAACCAGCCGATCATCGCAGCGCCGATGCCCGAGGTGATGTGGTCGTAGCCCGGCGCGATGTCGGTCGTTAACGGTCCAAGCGTGTAGAAGGGGGCCTCGTGGCATTCCTTCAGCTGCTTCTCCATGTTGATCTTGATCTTGTGGATCGGCACATGGCCGGGCCCTTCGATCATGACCTGACAACCCTTCGCCCAGGCGATCTTGGTGAGTTCGCCAAGGGTCTCGAGCTCGGCGAACTGCGCGCGGTCATTGGCGTCGGCGATGGAGCCGGGGCGCAGGCCATCGCCCAGCGAGAACGAGACGTCATACTTGCGCATGATGTCGCAGATCTCTTCGAAGTGCGTGTAGAGGAAGCTTTCCTTGTGGTGGGCGAGGCACCAGCGCGCCATGATCGAGCCGCCGCGCGACACGATGCCGGTGACGCGGTTGGCGGTCAGCGGCACATAGGCGAGGCGTACGCCCGCATGGATGGTGAAGTAATCCACGCCCTGTTCAGCCTGCTCGATGAGCGTGTCGCGGAAGATCTCCCACGTCAGCTTGATCGGGTCGCCGCCGACCTTCTCCAGCGCCTGATACATGGGCACCGTGCCGATCGGCACAGGCGAGTTGCGCAAGATCCAGTCGCGGATGTTGTGGATGTTGCGGCCGGTGGAGAGGTCCATCACCGTGTCCGCGCCCCAGCGCGTCGACCAGACCATCTTCTCGACTTCTTCGGCGACCGAAGAGGTCACGGCGGAGTTGCCGATGTTGGCGTTGACCTTCACGAGGAAGTTGCGGCCGATGATCATCGGCTCAAGCTCGGGATGGTTGATGTTGCAGGGGATGATGGCGCGGCCGCGGGCGATCTCGTCGCGCACGAATTCCGGCGTCACGAAAGCGGGAATGTCGGCGCCGAAGCTCTCGCCATCGGCGACCTTCGCCTCCGCGCCTTCCAGCATCTTCTCGCGGCCGAGGTTCTCGCGATGCGCCACATAGATCATCTCTTCGGTGATGATGCCCGCGCGGGCGAATTCATACTGGGTGACGAGCTTGCCATCGAGGCCGCGGCGCGGCTGGCGATTGGCGGGGCAGGGGGAGACGAGCTTGTCGCCGCTCACA
>CANGOK010000241.1 GCA_947455285.1 Beijerinckiaceae bacterium
AGGCTGCGCAGATCCGCGCGGCGACGCTCCAGCAATCGATAAAGCGCGCCAAGATGACGGCGTCCGAGATCGCCGGTCTGCGCCATGAGTTCGCTGCGCACCGGCACGCACATTTCCGCCGCCCCGGTGGGAGTTGGCGCGCGCAGATCGGCCGCATGGTCGATCAGGGTCCAGTCGGTCTCGTGGCCGACGGCGGAGATGAGCGGAATGTCGCTGGCCGCCGCCGCGCGCACCACGGCTTCGTCGTTGAAGCCCCAGAGGTCTTCAAGCGACCCGCCGCCGCGCGCCACGATGATGACGCTCGGCCTTGGAATCTTCCCGCCTTCCGGCAGGGCGTTGAAGCCTTCAATGGCCCTGGCGACCTCTGCGCCGCAGGTCTCGCCCTGCACCCGCACCGGCCAGACAAGGACGCGGCGTGGGAAGCGGTCGGAGATGCGATGGAGAATGTCGCGAATGACCGCGCCCGTGGGCGAAGTCACAACGCCGATCACTTCCGGCAGAAAGGGAATGAGCTGCTTGCGCGCAGCGTCGAAAAGCCCCTCGGCGGCGAGCTTGCGACGACGCTCCTCAAGCAAGGCCATGAGCGCGCCGACCCCGGCGGGCTCAATGCTCTCGACCACGATCTGGTACGAGGACTTGCCTGGGAAGGTCGTGAGCTTGCCCGTGGCGATGACCTCAAGCCCCTCTTCGGGCTTGGTGCGCATGCGCGTGTAGGAGCCTTTCCAGATCACCGCATCGATACGGGCGGAGGCGTCCTTCAGGCTGAAATAACAATGGCCGGAGGAATGCGGCCCGCGCCAGCCCGAGACCTCGCCTCGCACGCGCACATAACCGAACCGATCCTCAATGGTGCGCTTGAGGGCGCCCGAGAGTTCGGAGACGGAGAGTTCAGGCGCGTTGGTCTCTGAATGATTTTCGGCCATGGACAAGATATGGCGGATTCGCCCGCGCCAGGAAAGTCAGGGGGACAGCCCCGTTAACCTCGACAGGCGTGGGCTGGGCGCGCCGCCCCGTTTTTACTTCCCCAAGGGTGCGCCTTTATGCCAGATCACGCGAACGGCTGGAAAAGGCTAAGGTAGCCGCTCAAGGAGGCCGCGCGCCCATCATGCGTATAGCGTTTTTGTCAGACATCCATGGAAACCGAGAGGCGCTCGACGCTTGTCTCGCCCATGCGGAACGGCGCAAGGCTGACCGGCTGGTCTTTCTGGGAGACCTTGTCGGCTACGGCGCTGATCCAGTCTACGTGGTGGACAAGGTGCGCGAGGCCATGGCGAAGGGCGCCCTGAGCATTCTGGGCAACCATGACGAGGCCGCGGCGCGCGGCGTCACCACGGGCATGAATGATTACGCCCGCGCAGCGCTCGAATGGACCTTTAGGGAGCTCGACGCCGACAGCCGTCGCTTCCTCGCCGATCTGCCTATGAAGATCGAGGAAGACGATCGTATCTACGTTCATTCGGAGGCCTCGGCGCCCCTGTCATGGGCCTATATCACTGACGTGGCGACGGCCGAGCGGAGCCTGCGCTCGACGAACCATCGCATCACCTTCTGCGGCCATGTGCACAAGCCGCAGCTCTACCACATGCAGCCCCAGCGGCCGCCGCTTCTCTTCGTGCCGCAGGGCTCGACGCCCATACCCCTCATGGCGAGCCGCAAATGGCTGGCTGTGCAAGGCGCCGTCGGCCAGCCGCGCGATCACAACCCCCTCGCCGCCTATACGATTTACGACACGGACACGAACGAGCTGAGCTTCCAGCGCGTGTCCTATGACATCGATGCGACGGCGCAGAAAATTCACGCGGCGAATCTGCCGCAAATCCTCGCGGCGAGACTTTTCATTGGAAGGTAGAGGATGACGCACCAACGGCTCCAGACCGGCTCCATCCTCGACGGCTTCACAATCGGCGAGAAGATCCACTCAGGTGGCATGGCGACCCTCTGGCGCGTGACGAAACCGGGCGTCGACGTGCCCATCGTCATGAAGGTGCCGACCATTCTCGATGGCGATGACGCGACGATCATCGTCGGCTTCGAAATGGAGATGATGATCCTGCCGCGCCTGTCGGGCGTGCATGTTCCAAAATATTACGCCGTGGGCGATTTCGCACGCCAGCCCTATCTTGTGATGGAATATATTCAGGGCCAGTCGCTCTTTTCCTTCATCGACAGGGCTCCCCTGCCCCCTGATGAAATCGTGGCCCTTGGCGCGAAGGTCGCGACGGCGCTCGTCGATCTGCATCGCCAGAACGTCCTGCATCTCGACATCAAGCCATCCAACATCATGCTGCGCGAAAGCGGTGAGGCGGCTTTGATTGACTTCGGCTTGTCGCGTCATCTGTTTTTGCCTGATCTGCTGGAAGAAGAGTTTCGCGTGCCCATGGGCACGGGTCCTTACATTGCGCCCGAGCAAATCTTCAAGAACCGCTCAGATCCGCGCTCGGATATCTATTCCCTTGGCGTGTTGCTCTATTATCTCGCCACCAATGTGCGGCCCTTTGGCGTGCCGCAGGCGCAAAGCTCGTTGAAGAATCGCCTGTGGCGCGATCCCGTGCCGCCGCGCCGGCTTAATCCGGAGATCCCGCCCGCCCTGCAGGAAGTGATCCTGCGCTGCCTCGAGGTCGACCCGGAGCAACGGTACGCCACGCCGGCGCAGCTCGCCTTCGATCTCGCCAATATGTCGCAAGTGCCGCTGACCGAGCGCGCCACCCGCATGGAGCGCAATAGCTATTTCGATGCGTGGAAACGCTGGTTCGCATCGCTCGGCGCGCAGGGCGGCCCGCAACAACCGCGCGCCACTCAGAACAATCTCGCGCCCATCATCATGGTGGCGGTGGATCTTTCTGTGGAGATGGAACCCCTGTGGGAAGAGCTGCGCGCCAATGTGAAGCGCGTGCTCGCCACCATGCCTGGCGTGCGCATCGCTTGCGTCAACGTGCTCAAGCTCAATCGTCTGACCATCAATTACGCGCTCGATGAATCCGGCCGCAACGTGCATGTGCAGAGGCTTGTCGAATTGAAGGAATGGGCGCGCCCGCTCGGCCTCTCACAAGAGCGCATCACCTTCCATGTGATCGAACATATGGATCCGGCGGTGGCGCTCGTCGACTATGCGAAGATGAATCATGTGGATCAGGTTTTGATCGGCGCGCGCGCATCCTCGACCCTGCGGCGTTTCCTCGGCAGCACGTCTTCGCAGGTCGTCGCCGAAGCGCCCTGCACCGTGACCGTGGTGCGCGCGCCCATAACCAGCGGCGCGGTTGAAATGGCCGCCGACGCCGAAACAGCGCGAGCGGATTCGCCGTAACGATTGGTTAGTCAAAGCGCGCCGTGTAAGATGCTGCAGCGCACAGGAGCGACCCATGTCGAACAATCAAGATCTGCCCAATGATCTGGCGGCCTACTGGATGCCGTTCACGGCCAATCGCGCCTTCAAACAATCGCCGCGCATGCTCGGGCGCGCGAAGGACATGCATTATTACACCCCTGAAGGCCGGAAAGTGCTCGATGGCGTGGCGGGCCTGTGGTGTGTGAACACGGGCCATGGCCGCGAGGAGATCGTCGCCGCCATTCAGGCGCAGGCGCAGGAGATGGACTATGCGCCGCCCTTCCAGATCGGCCATCCCAAAGCCTTCCAGCTCGCCTCAAGGCTCGCCTCCATGGCGCCGGGCGATCTCGACCATGTCTTCTTCACCAACTCAGGCTCCGAGGCGGTCGACACCGCGCTGAAGATTGCGCTCGCCTATTGGAACGTATCAGGCCAAGGCGCCCGCACGCGCCTCGTCGGCCGGGTGCGCGGCTATAATGGCGTCGGCTTTGGCGGCATCTCCGTTGGCGGCATGGTGGCGAACCGCAAATATTTCGGCTCACTGCTCGCGGGCGTCGATCATCTGCCCACCACCTACAACCGCGCCGAACAAGCCTTCACCAAGGGCGAGCCTGCATGGGGCGCGCATCTCGCCGACGAACTTGAAAACATCGTCGGTCTGCATGACGCCTCAACGATCGCGGCTGTCATCGTCGAGCCAATGGCGGGCTCGACTGGCGCGCTGCCCGCCCCGCAGGGCTATCTGAAGCGCCTTCGCGAGATTTGCGACAAATACGGCATCCTCCTGATCTTCGACGAGGTCATCACGGGCTTTGGACGCCTCGGCCACGCCTTCGCAGCGGAACGCTATGGCGTCGTCCCCGACATGATCACCTTCGCCAAGGGCGTGACGGCTGGCGCCGTGCCCATGGGCGGCGTGCTGGTGCGCAAGGGCATCCATGACGCCTTCATGAAGGGCCCGGAACATGCGGTGGAACTGTTCCACGGCTATACCTATTCAGCCCACCCGCTCGCCTGCGCGGCGGCCATGGCGACGCTCGACATCTATGCGCGTGAGGATCTCTTCGGCCGCGCGCGACGGCTTGAATCCATGTGGGGCGACGCCATTCACGCCCTGCGCGGGCTGCCGCATGTGGCCGACATCCGCACGGTCGGCCTCGTCGGCGCCGTGGACCTCGACCCCAATGCGGGCGGTCCTGGCAAGCGAGGTTTCGAGGCTCTCAATGAGGCCTTCCATAATCAGGACCTTCTGATCCGCACGGCTGGCGACACGCTGGTGCTGGCGCCGCCGCTCATCATTTCGGAAAGTCAGATTGCAGAAATGACCGAGAAGCTCGGCAAGGTGATCCGCGCCGTCGCCTGACAGCTCAGTGGCGCCAGGCGAACTGTTCCTGGCGGACGTCGACATGGATCAGGTCGGTGTGGCGATAGCTGCCGACGCCATTGATGTTCGGAACGGTCTTGGCGTAGGTCGCCAACGCCATGGGCTCGACGCCCTCGATACGAATATCGGCGGCCATGCAATGGCGGTGCATGGAGCCCCGGCGTCCGTTGGGACGATAGCCCGACGCCA
>CANGOK010000242.1 GCA_947455285.1 Beijerinckiaceae bacterium
ACGTCGGTCGTCAGCGCGCGGGCCTTGG
The DNA here is from genome assembly GCA_947455285.1 of Beijerinckiaceae bacterium. Taxonomy (GTDB): domain Bacteria; phylum Pseudomonadota; class Alphaproteobacteria; order Rhizobiales; family Beijerinckiaceae; genus Terripilifer. The sequence goes on from CANGOK010000242.1 coordinate 29, forward strand.
GCGCCACGCCAGATCATCCGGCCTATATGATCTATACGTCGGGCTCGACGGGCGTTCCCAAGGGCATCGTCATCACCCAGCGCAATATCTGCCACTACCTGCGCTCGGCGAATGAAATCTATGGACTGAACGACAGCGACGTCGTGTTTCAAGGCGCCTCGGTGGCGTTCGATCTCTCGATGGAAGAGATCTGGATTCCCTATCTTGCAGGCGCCGCGCTCTATGTCGCTGATCCCGCGATGATGGCGGATGCTGATCGTCTGCCTGAACTGATGGAGAGCGCCGGCGTCTCGGTGCTCGACACCGTGCCGACTCTTCTCGCCATGCTGCCGCGCGATGTCGCAAGCCTTCGCGTCATCATTCTCGGCGGCGAAGCCTGCCCACCCTCGGTCGCGGCGCGCTGGTGCAGGCCGGGCCGCACGATCTTCAACAGCTATGGCCCCACCGAGGCCACCGTCGTCGCGACTGTTTCGAAAGTGCGCCCCGGTGAGCCCGTGACCATTGGGCGCCCCATCCCGAACTATACCTGCTACGTCGTCGATGACGCCCTCAACCTTGTCGATCATGGCGTCGAGGGCGAGTTGCTCATCGGCGGGCCGGGCGTCGCCCAAGGCTACCTGCGTCGTGATGAACTGACGGCTGAGAAGTTCATTCCCAACCCCTTCGACCCCGATGGCGTCGACAAGGTCCTCTATCGCTCCGGCGATGCGGTGGCGCTCGACCACAAGGGCGACATCCTATTCCGCGGCCGCATCGACGATCAGGTGAAGATCCGCGGCTTTCGCGTCGAGCTTGGCGAAATCGAGGCGAAGCTGACCGAGCTGGAAGGCGTTTCGCAGGCCGCCGTCGTTCTTCGCAATGAAGACGGCATCGACCAGCTCATCGCTTTCGTGACGAGCGATGGCGGCGAGTTCGATCCGCGCGCCTTGCGCGTGGCGCTGCGTCAAAAGCTCCCGGCCTATATGGCGCCGGCGCATTTCGAACTGCTGAAAGAACTGCCACGTCTGCCTTCCGGCAAGGCCAATCGAAATGCGCTGAAAAAGTTGCCCCTCAGCGCCCCGCCCGACACCGGCGAGGAGCAGGAGGAGCCGCGCACGGAAACGGAAGTGAAGCTGCTGGAGGCCGCGCGCGCCGTCTTGCCGCCCCAGGCCATTCCCTTCGATGCGGACTTCTTCACCGATCTTGGCGGCCATTCGCTGCTGGCCGCGCGTTTCCTCGCCCTCGTGCGCAAGCATCACGAATTGTCTTCGCTGACGCTGCAAGATGTTTATGAAGCGCGCAGCCTTCGGGCCATGGGCGCGCTGCTTGATGGACGCGCGCAATATATGGCGCCGCCACGCGATCTCGCCTTCACGCCGCCGCCGCTTCTCCGACGTTTCCTTTGCGGTCTTGCGCAGGCGATCACGCTGCCCTTCGTGCTCGCCCTGATGACCGCCCAGTGGCTTGGCGTCTTCATCAGCTACATGCTGCTTACCGACGCCAGCGCCTCGCTGTTGCAGGAAATCATTTCGCTGCTCGGCGTCTATATCTGCATCAATATCGCCACCGTCGTCGTCGGCATCGCGATGAAATGGATCTTGCTCGGCCGCACCAAGCCGGGGCGCTATCCCCTGTGGGGCAGCTATTATTTCCGCTGGTGGCTCACCCAGCGCTTCCTTGGCCTGCTGCATGTGAAGTGGTTCCAGGGCTCGCCCATCATGCGCCTTTACCTGCGCGCGCTTGGCGCCCGCATCGGCGATGACGCCCTGATCGGCGAGGCCGAATGGGGCGCGCCTGATCTCGTCTCCATCGGCGCCGGGGCAAGCCTTGGCTCGAAGCTCAAGTTCGCCAATGCTCGCGTTGAGGGCGATCAACTCATCATTGGCTGCATCGAGATTGGCGAGGACGCCTATATCGGCACCTCCTGCGTCATCGAGGAGGATGTGGTCATCGAGCGCAGCGCCGAGGTGAAGGATCTTTCGTCCGTACCAGCGGGCTCGCGTCTCGGCGCCGGTGAGATCTGGGACGGCTCGCCTGCCCAGAAGGTCGGCATGGTCGACCTCGACAGCCTGCCTGCTCAGTCGGACGCCCCCTCATCGGTGCGTGCGGCGCAGACGGCGATCTATACGGTGTTGCTGCTGGTCATTCCGCCCATCGGCCTCTTGCCGATCTTCCCCGCCTTCTGGATTTTCGACCGCATCGACGATTTTCTGGGCGATATCGACCACACGCTTTATCTGGCCTCGATCCCTATCATGGCCTGGCCTACCTCTTTCGCGCTGGTGCTGATTACGGTCGGCCTGATCGCGCTGGTGCGCTGGATCGTGCTGCCGCGTGTGACCGAGGGCAGCCACTCCGTTCATTCCTGGTTCTACCTGCGCAAATGGACCGTGGCGCTTGCGACCGAGGTGACGCTGGAGACCCTGTCTTCGCTCTTCGCCACCGTCTACATGCGCGCCTGGTATCGCCTTATGGGCGCGAAGATCGGCAAGGACGCCGAAATCTCCACCAATCTGTCGGGCCGCTACGATCTCGTGGAGATCGGCGAGAAATGCTTCATCGCGGACGAGGTGATCCTTGGCGATGAGGACATCCGGCGTGGTTATATGCACCTTGAGCGTGTGCGCACGGGCGCTCGCGTCTTCATCGGCAACGATGGCGTGGTGCCTCCGGGGGCTGACATCCCAACCGGCGCGCTGATCGGCATCAAGTCGAAGCCCCCGGCAAATTCCGAAATGTCGCCCGGCGATACATGGTTTGGCTCGCCGCCCATGAAGCTGCCGGTTCGCCAGAAGTTCGATGCTGGCGGTTACTGGACCTACGAGCCTCCGCGCTGGAAGAAGTTCGCGCGCGGCGTCTTCGAAGCCGTGCATATCTCGCTGCCCACCATGCTTTACATCACCTTCGGCACCTGGGCGGTCGAGGCGCTTGCGCCCTCGCTGCTGGCTGGGCGGTGGGGCGAGTTGCTGTTGATCTTCATTGCGGCCTCGCTGGCGATTTCGCTGGCCATGACCAGCGTCGTCATCGCCGTCAAGTGGCTCACCATGGGCCGCTACAAGCCGGTGGTCATGCCCATGTGGTCCTTCTGGGCCATGCGGACGGAGGCGGTCGCGGTCATGTACTGGGGCCTTGCCGGCCGCGTGCTGCTGGAGCATCTGCGCGGCACGCCCTTCCTGCCCTGGGTGCTGCGCCTGCTCGGCGCCAAATTCGGCAAGGGCGTGTGGATGGACATGACCGACATCACCGAATTCGACTGCGTGAAGGTGGGCGACTACGCTGTCCTCAACGCCCTCAGCGCCCTGCAGACCCATCTATACGAAGATCGGGTGATGAAAGTCGGGCGCGTGAACGTCGATGCGGGCGTGACCGTGGGCGCAGGCTCCACAGTGCTTTATGACACCCATGTCGGCCGCTTCGCGAGGCTCGGGCCGCTGACGGTGATCATGAAGGGCGAGGCGATTCCGGCCAACACCGAATGGATCGGCGCCCCCGCCCAGCCCCGGCAGGTGACGGCTTTGGAGGGCCAGTCCACCCCCGCCATTTGACCCCGCTCGCGCCCGACCCTAGAAGTCGGGCCTCAGCAGGGTCGGGCCATGTCACATAACACTTTCGGTCATCTGTTCCGCGTCACCACCTGGGGCGAAAGCCACGGGCCGGCGATTGGCTGCGTCGTCGACGGCTGCCCGTCGATGATCCCGCTCGAAGCTGCGGATCTGCAGGTCTATCTCGACCGGCGCCGTCCCGGGCAGTCGCGTTTCACCACCCAGCGGCAGGAACCCGATCAGGTGAAGATCCTGTCGGGCGTGATGAGCGACGATCAGGGCCGTCAGGTGACGACGGGAACCTCCATCGGGCTCTTCATCGAGAACGTCGACCAGCGGTCGAAGGACTACGGCGAGATCAAGAACGCCTATCGCCCCGGCCACGCCGATTACGTCTATGACGCCAAATACGGCATTCGCGACTATCGCGGCGGCGGGCGTTCCTCGGCGCGCGAGACGGCGATGCGCGTGGCTGCTGGCGGCGTGGCGCGCAAGATCATTCCAGGCGTCACCATTCGCGGCGCCCTCGTGCAGATGGGCCCGCACAAGATCAACCGCGACAACTGGAGCTGGGACGAAGTGGACAACAATCCCTTCTTCTGCCCGGACGCCGAGGCTGCCGCCCATTGGGAAGGCTATCTCGATGGCGTGCGCAAGGCGGGCTCGTCCTGCGGCGCTGTGATCGAGCTTGTGGCCGAAGGGGTTCCTGCCGGTTGGGGCGCGCCCATCTATGGCAAGCTCGATGCGGAACTGGCGTCTGCGCTCATGTCCATCAATGCGGTTAAGGCGGTCGAGATCGGCGATGGCTTTGAAAGCGCCGCGCTCACCGGCGAAGAGAACGCCGATGAAATGCGCATGGGGAACGACGGCCGGCCGCTGTTCCTTTCCAACCATGCGGGCGGCGTGTTGGGCGGCGTCTCGACCGGCCAGCCTGTCGTGGCGCGTTTCGCGGTCAAGCCGACCTCCTCGATCCTCACCCCGCGCCGCTCCATCGACCGCACGGGCGCAGAGGTCGAACTGCGCACCAAGGGGCGCCATGATCCCTGCGTCGGTATCCGCGGCGTGCCGGTGGGCGAGGCCATGATGGCCATTGTGCTTGCTGATGCGTTTCTGCGTCACAGGGCGCAGATGGGCGATGGCGCGACTTGGCCGATCGGCACGAAATGAATGGCTGAGGCACGCCAGACGGAGCGGCTGCGATGTTCGACAAATATCTCTTTGCGCTGGGGCGCGGCGTCAGGGGCGCGAAGAAGGCGCTCGACGCTGCTGCCGCGAACCCTGACCCTGCCGAGGCCGCGCGCGACGTCACGCCTGCG
>CANGOK010000243.1 GCA_947455285.1 Beijerinckiaceae bacterium
ATGCTTCCGCTGGGCGAAAGCGTCGGCATAAGGTTCGGCTTGATTACGGGTCGCGACAAGACCTCCGAACGCAACCGCACTCTCGCGGCGCTGGCCGCTGGCGAGATCGACATTCTCGTCGGCACCCACGCCGTCTTTCAGGAAAGCGTCGTGTTTCGCGACCTCGCCTATGCGGTGGTGGATGAGCAGCATCGCTTCGGCGTGCATCAGCGCCTTGCGCTTGGCGAAAAGGGCGAGGCTGTGGACGTGCTGGTGATGACCGCGACGCCCATTCCGCGCACGCTGGTGCTCACCTATTTCGGCGACATGGATGTGTCGACCCTTCGCGACAAGCCTGGCGGCCGCAAGCCCGTCGAAACGCGCGCCCTGCCGGTGGAGCGCATCGACGAAGTGGTGGAAGGTCTTCGCCGTGCGCTCAACGCTGGCGCGCAGATCTATTGGGTTTGCCCGCTCGTTGAAGAAAACGAAGAACTCGACGTGGCGGCGGCGCAGGAGCGCTATGAACTGCTGCAGCAATTCTTCGGCGACCGCGTGGGTCTCGTGCATGGCAAGATGAAGGGGCGCGACAAGGACGCGGCCATGGAGGCTTTCCAGCGCAATGAAACGAAGATCCTTGTTGCGACCACGGTGATCGAGGTCGGCGTCGATGTGCCGAACGCGAGCATCATGGTCATCGAACACGCCGAGCGTTTTGGCCTCGCGCAATTGCATCAGCTGCGCGGGCGCGTCGGACGCGGCGCCGCGAAATCGACCTGCCTTTTGCTTTATAAAGCGCCGCTGGGCGAGGTCTCACGCGCGCGCATCAACATCATGCGCGAGACGGAGGATGGCTTTCGCATCGCAGAGGAGGATCTGCGGCTGAGGGGCGAGGGCGAAATTCTGGGTTCGCGCCAATCGGGCCTTCCCGGCTTTCGGCTCGCGAGCCTTGATGTGCATGGCCCCTTGCTCGCCATCGCCAGAGAGGAAGCGACGCGGATTCTCGCAGCCGACCCCGAGTTGCAAAACGAGGCGCTGCGCCTGTTGCTGCATCTCTTCGAACGGGAAGAGGCGGCGAAACTCGTGCGCGCTGGCTAAGGCTTAGGCGCGGCCTTGCCATCGGCAATCGAAGCCTCGGCCATTTCCGCAAGCGATTTATTTGCGCCGGGCTGGATCACGCCCGCCGACATGATGAGCTTGAAAGCTTCGTCGGGCGTCAGGCTTACTTCGATCACATCCGCTGCAGGGACATAGAACCAGAAGCCAGTCGTCGGGTTTGGCGTGCAGGGCAGGAAGACCGAGAGATAATCGCTCGCTTCGGGCAAAGACTCCGCCAGCGAGCCATTGGGCGGCGCGGAGATGAAGGCGAGCGACCACATGCCCTTCATCGGAAACTGCACCAGGCACACCTTGCGAAACGATGAACTCTGTTGCGAGAAGACCGTCTCGAAAATCTGCTTCACCGCCTTGTAGATGCCGCGCACGACGGGCATGCGGTCGAGCATCAGTTCGCCCAGCCGCAGCAAGCCGCGCCCCGCGATGTTGGCGGCGAGAAATCCAAGCAGGGTGAGACCCAGAACTGCGAGCACCACGCCCGTTCCCGGCACACGTACGGGCAGATAGGTGTCCGGCCAGAGGGCGGGCGGAACCAGCGGCTTCACCCAGTGATCGACCGTATCGATCATCCACCAGACGAGCCAACCCGTGACCGCCAGCGGCCCCGCGATGATGATCCCCGTGAGGAACCATGCGCGCAACCCAGCGCCGAAGCTCCGCGCCCGCTGGGGATGGTGCGGGAAGAACTGAAGGCCATCCGAGTTCGGATTCTGTGGCGCGTTCATGTCGGCTCCGGTGCAGGCCTTGTGGCCTCACTGGCGAAGATGGGACTTCGCCAGAGCCGAAGCAAGCCCGGAGCCACGGGCTCCCAGCGCCAGAGGCCAGTTCTCACCGACCTTTGCAGAGATCAGCGAGAAAAGCCGCCCGCTTCCCTTGCAGGGCGACGGTTCCCATCGTTACGCGCAGGCCTGCCGCCAGCGTTAGCGTGAGCCGGGCGCTGGCCGCCATGCGCAGGCTTGCCCTGCGCGGGCCTGCCATGTGCAGGCTTGCCGTTCGCCGGCTTGCCCTGCGCCGGCTTGGCGCCCCCACGTCCCTGCGGCTTGCCGTTACGCCCGCCGGGCGCAGCTCCGCGCGGCGCCTCGCTGAGGGGACGCGCGCCGGGCTGGCGGCGGTCGGTTGCGGGGATCGACTGGCGCGTCAGCTTCTCGATGGCGCGCAGCAGGTGACGCTCCTCGTCATCGCAAAGGGTGAAGGCCGCGCCATCGGCGCCAGCGCGCGCGGTGCGGCCGATGCGATGGACGTAGCTCTCCGCCACGTCGGGCAGTTCGAAATTCACGACATGGGTCACGCCATCGACGTCGATGCCGCGCGCGGCGATGTCGGTCGCAACAAGCACGGGGCAAGAGCCGCCACGGAAGCTGTCGAGCGCGCGCTCACGCTGGTTCTGGCTCTTGTTGCCATGGATCGCGGCGGCGGAAATTTCGGCGGCGGTCAGATATTGCGCCACCTTGTCCGCGCCGCGCTTGGTGCGCGTGAAGACGATGGTGCGCTTGACCTCGGGACGACGCAGCAACTCAACCAGCAGGTCACGCTTGCGCGTCGACTCCACATGATAAACTTCCTGCCTGATGCGCTCGGCGGTGGTGGCGACCGGGGTCACCGACACCTGAACCGGATTGCGCAGCATGTCGCCAGCAAGGCCCGCGATCTCCTTGGGCATGGTGGCGGAGAAGAAGAGGTTCTGCCGCTCCTTCGGAAGCTTCGCGAGGATCTTGCGGATCGGCACCACGAAACCAAGATCGAGCATGTGATCGGCTTCATCGAGCACGACCACTTCCGTGCGATCGAGCCGCACGGCGCCGTTGCTCATATGATCGAGCAGACGGCCGGGCGTCGCGACAAGCACATCGAGGCCACGCGCGAGCGCCTGACGCTGCGGCCCAAGCGACACGCCGCCGACGATGCAGGCGACCTGAATGCGCGCGAAGCGGCCATAGGCGCGGAAGCTCTCGGCGATCTGCGCGGCAAGCTCGCGCGTGGGCGCAAGCACGAGGGCGCGAACAGAGCCCGGCTCAGGGCGGCGCGGATTGGCGATGAGGCGCTGGATGATCGGCAGCGCGAAAGCGGCGGTCTTGCCGGTGCCGGTCTGCGCGATGCCAAGGAGATCGCGACCCTGCAACAGGGTGGGAATGGACTGGGCCTGAATGGGGGTGGGCGTGGTGTAGCCTTCTTCACGCAGGGCGCGAAGCAGGGTCTCGACGAGGCCGAGATCCGTAAACTGGGTCAATGATTCAACTTTCATATGGCGAAAGCGCCCATGCGCTAAGACGCACAGCTGCGAGCCGTTTGGAGGTAACGACCCCCGCGTAACTGGGCCGCATCGAAGTCAGGAGAGACATGCGCTCGACAGGAGTGCCGGAGAAGCCAGCCTACGCGACTGGAGCGCTGTTGCTGCGTTGCAGCGATGACAGCCCTACGCGATTACGGGGGTGGGGTCAATGGAGCCCCTTCCCCCCGGGAGGTTTTTCGCGCAGCGCCTATTGCGCGCGCGTACCCACGGGTTCGCCAAGCGCCTCCTTCATCTTCGGCAGCATCGCGCAGAAGGTGCGGTGGGTGAGGACGTAGCATTCGAGGTCCCGGGCGCAGGCTTGGGCGCGGGCGCAATTGGGATCGCCGCAGGCGGCGGGGAAGCCGCATTCATCGACCACGATCTGCGCATTGGCGCGAAAGGCGGGGATCTTGTCGATCATCTCGCGCACGATAAGGCGTTCGATCTTGCGGCGAAGCCCTTCGACGAGGGGATTGGCGGTTCTCTTGCGTCTCGACATGACGGGTCTCCAATATGAATTGAGCACGAAAAGCCCGCACGCGAAGCCGCGCCGGGTTGATGGTGATGAATGGCCCCTTGAGGGGCCGGGGGCGCCGGTTGGCGCTGATGGTTGGGTTTGATCGCCTCACGGCGCCCCAGGCGCGGATTTCTCGATCATCGCTCCCGCTCTTGGCCCGGGCCTCGTTTCTCTCCGCCTCTGGCTGAGGGGAAAGGGGAGGCCCTGATGTTTCGAAGGGGGCTTTCGGCCCAACAGCTTCTTCGCAGCAAGAAGGCCCGTTCGCCCGTCGCTGATAATGTCGAGCGGGCCATCTGTTCCCCCTCCCCCTTGTGGGGAGGGGCAGGGGTGGGGGTCGTGAGGCCTTACATCATGAGCGCCTTTGCAGCCGCGCGCACGATCAGCATCCAACGACCCCCACCCCGTCCGCTGGCGCGGCCGACCCTCCCCTCAAGGGGGAGGGTAAATGCGGCATCACAACCTCCTGCTCACCGCAGCGAAGATGGTCGCGATCACGCTGTCCATTTCGGTGAGGATGGCGGTGTTGGTGAAGCGCAGCACCTCGAAGCCCTGAGCTTGCAGATAACGCGATCTTTCCGCGTCGCGCCGCTCGGCCTCGTCCGAATAATGCTGCCCTCCGTCAGCCTCTATGATCAGGCGGCAGCCGATGCAGCAGAAGTCAGCGATGAACGGACCAATGGAGACCTGCCTTCGGAAGTGTGACTCGCGCATCTCAATGCGATGCCGAAGCGCCCACCAAAGTCGCTTTTCCGCTTCGGTCATGGAAGCACGCATGCGCTTGGCGAAAACGCGCTGACGCTGCGATGGCTGAGGGTGGGTCGGCTTGCCTGTGGTCATGACGCGGACCTCTGACTAAGGCGCTCACCGGCCAAGGCCTCACGACCCCCACCCCGTACCCCTCCCCTCAAGGGGGAGGGGAGCGGCTGGCGTTGCGCGCTTATTACCCTCCCCCTTGTGGGGAG
>CANGOK010000244.1 GCA_947455285.1 Beijerinckiaceae bacterium
GAATAGGTCCCCGTCGCATGGGCGACCGGGTCATCGTCGCCGGGCGAATAGAGCGAGACCTCGCCCACCGCCAGCCTCTTGCCGAGCTTCAGCAACCGGCACTCGGCGATGAGGTCGCCGGGCGACGGACGACGCAGGAAGTTGATGTTAAGGTTGGTCGTGACCGCCAGCGCCACCGGGCCGATCTGGGCGAGGATCGCCACATAAAGGGCTACATCAGCGAGGGCGAACATGGATGGCCCCGAGATCGTCCCGCCGGGACGCAGATGCTTCTCGCTGGCGCGCAGCCTCATTCGCGCGCCCATCGGCCCGACCGCCTCCACGATGAAATCGCGGCCCGGTTCGATCTGCGGAAAGTCGCGGATGAGGAAGGCGTTCACTTCCTCGAGGCTCATCAGGGGGGCCATGGCGGATCCTTGCTTTAGTCCCGCTTGAACCATGGAACGGGACCGGCGACAATGCGAGCTGAGACCCGGCAGACCCGATAAAAAGATTCAAGTCGATGACCCAATCTCTGAATCAACAGCCGCAAACGATTGAAAAAGAATCGCTTTCGATGACGCTTCACGGCGGCGTCGCGCATCTCGCCATGGCCAGCCCCGGCAACCGAAACGCCTTGTCCCTCAAGATGATGGGCGCCCTTGCAGACGCGCTCTCAGCCATTTCGCACGACTCCAGCATCATCTGCGTGGTGCTTTCGGGCGAAGGCCCGGCCTTCTGCGCGGGCCATGACCTGCGCGAAATCACAGCCGCGCGGACCGCCCCGGACGAAGGCCGCGCCCTCTTCGAGGAGACCATGAGCCGCTGCACCGCGCTCATGCAGCAGATCGCTAACCTGCCCCAGCCGGTCATCGCGGCGGTGGAAGGGGTCGCGACGGCGGCGGGCTGCCAGCTCGTCGCAAGCTGCGATCTGGCGGTGGCGGGCGAGGCCGCGCGCTTCTGCACGCCGGGCGTCGACATCGGCCTCTTCTGCTCGACCCCCGGCGTCGCGCTGGGGCGGGCGGTGGCGCCCAAGCACGCCATGGAGATGCTGCTGACCGGCGACATGATCGACGCACAGGAGGCTTTTCGCTTTGGCCTCGTGAACCGTGTCGTCCCCAGGGGCGAGGCTTTGGCAGGGGCGCTGGCGCTCGCGGCCCAGATCGCAACCAAGTCCCCCACGGCCCTGCGCATCGGCAAAGCGGCCTTCCGCCGGCAGATGGTCGCGCCCCTACCCGAGGCCTATGACCTCGCCAGCCGGACCATGGTCTGCAATCTTCTTGAGGCCGACGCCCGCGAGGGGATCGGCGCCTTTCTCGACAAGCGCGCGCCCGCATGGCAGGACCCTGCTCCATGAACCACGATTCCTACCCCGACGACCTCATCCGCTCGATCCTCAAGACCACGAAGACCATCGCCTTGGTCGGCGCCTCCGCCAACGAGGTGCGCCCTTCCTATTTCGTGCTGAAATATCTGCTTGGGCGTGGCTATCGGATGTTCCCGGTCAATCCGGGCATCGCGGGTCAGGAGATCCTGGGCGCCAAGGTCTACGCCTCGCTCGCCGAGATCCCCGAGCCGCTCGACATGGTCGAGATCTTCCGCAATTCGGAAGCCGCCGACGCCATCGTGGATGAGGCGCTGGCCCTCGACCCGCTGCCCAAGGTCATCTGGATGCAGCTCTCGGTGCGCAACGACGCGGCTGCGGCGCGGGCCGAAGCGCGGGGCGTGCAGGTCATCATGAACCGCTGCCCCAAGATCGAATACGGCCGCATCTCCGGCGAGATCGGCTGGACCGGCGTGAACACGCGGATGCTCTCCTCCAAGAAGCCCGCCATGCTGAAGGGCTTCCAGAAGTTCACGATTGACCGGAGGTAGGCTCAGGCCGCCTTCGCCTTGAAGCTCCCGGCATCCGCCATCGCCCACAGGCGCGCGTATTTTTCGCCCGCGGTTCCATCCAGCAGCGAGCCCGGCGCGAGCTGCGGATAGGCGTCTGCGAAGGTCTGCACCTCGCCCGTCACCGTGCGGCGCATCAGCTGATGGCGCGAAATGTCCGCAGGGTGGGTCGCTCCCGCAGCCGCCGTCATTTCAGCCAGCGCCTCCATGGTGCTGGCGTGGAAGCGGCGCACGCGTTCCGCCTTGTCGGGAACGACGAGCGCATTGGCGCGGCGCGGGTCCTGCGTGGCGACGCCGGTGGGGCATCTGTCCGTATGGCAGGACAGGGACTGGATGCAGCCAAGCGCGAACATGAAGCCGCGCGCCGAATTGCACCAATCGGCGCCCAGCGCCATGGCGCGCGCCATGTCAAAAGCGGTGATGATGCGCCCGCTGGCGCCGAGCCGCACTTTGTCCCGCAGGCCCGCGCCCACAAGGCAGTCATGGGCGAAAGTGAGGCCGTCGCGCAGGGGCGTGCCCAGATGATCGGCGAACTCCAGCGGCGCGGCGCCAGTGCCGCCCTCCTTGCCGTCGATCACAATGAAGTCCGGCGTCACGCCGCTTTCAAGCATGGCCTTGCACAGGGCCATGAATTCAGTGGGCTGGCCGATGCAGAGCTTGAAGCCGATCGGCTTGCCGCCCGAAAGCTCACGCAGTTGGGCGATGAAGGCCATCATTTCGAGCGGCGTCGTAAAGGCCGAATGGCGCGAGGGCGAAACACAATCCTGCCCCATCGGCACGCCGCGCGCCGCCGAAATCTCGGGCGTAACCTTGGCGGCTGGCAGAATGCCGCCATGGCCGGGCTTGGCGCCCTGCGACAGCTTGATCTCGATCATCTTGATCTGCGGCTCGGAAGCGGTCTTGGCGAAACGCTCCGGCGAGAAGGTCCCATCGCCGTTGCGGCAGCCGAAATAGCCGCTCGCGACTTCCCAGATCGTGTCGCCGCCGCCTGCCTTATGATGCACGCTGAAGCTGCCCTCACCCGTGTCGTGAGCGAAGCCGCCTGCCTTGGCGCCCTTGTTGAGCGCCTGAATGGCGTTGCCCGACAGCGAGCCGAAGCTCATGGCCGAGATGTTGAACAGCGACATCGAATAGGGCTGCTTGCAATCGGGGCCGCCGACCTTCACGCGAAAATCATGGCCACCCGGCTTTGCGGGCGCGATGGAATGGGCCAGCCATTCGAAGCCTTCCGAATATACGTCCTGCAATGTGCCGAAAGGGCGGCTTTGGATCTGGCCCTTGGCGCGGGCGTAGACGACGCTGCGCTTGGAGCGGTTGAAGGGCGCCCCGTCAAGATCGCTTTCAAGGAAATACTGCCGGATTTCAGGCCGCACGCTTTCCAGCATGAAGCGGAAATTGGCGAGGATGGGGTAGTTCCTGCGCAACGCGTGCTGAGCCTGTGTCATGTCCCAGACGCCAAGCGCGGTCAGGGCGCCGGCTATGACAAGACCGACGATAGCCCAACTTCCGTAGATGGGAGACAGAGCGGCGAACAAGGCGGTAGCTGCAACTGCGACGAAAAAAGCCAGATAACGCATAATATCGCCCCCCAAAATTCCTTGTACCCTATCATTGGCCTGTCCGAAGGCAAATCTCGGCTTGAGCGAGGTTGCGGTGGGCGCGCTTCCTGCCTAAAGCTCATCGGGATTTAATGTGAGGACGCCACCATGACCGACGCTCCCCAGACGCCCCCCGGCTTCGCCACCCTCGCCGTCCATGCAGGCGCCCAGCCTGACCCTGCGACCGGCGCAAGAGCCACGCCCATCTACCAGTCCACCTCCTTCGTCTTCGACGATGTGGACCATGCGGCCTCGCTGTTCGGCCTTCAGGCTTTCGGCAATATCTACACCCGCATCACCAACCCGACCTCCTCGGTCCTTGAAGAGCGCATCGCGGCGCTCGAAGGCGGCACGGCGGCGCTAGCCGTGGCCTCGGGCCATGCGGCTGAGTTTCTCGTGTTCCACACCCTGATGCAGCCGGGCGACGAGTTCGTGGCTTCGACCAAGCTCTACGGCGGCTCGATCAACCAGTTCAACCAGGCCTACAAGAGCTTCAACTGGACGCCGAAATGGGCGGACCCGGATGATCTCGCCTCCTTCGAGGCCGCCATCGGCCCGCGCACAAAGGCAATCTTCATCGAGTCCATCGCCAATCCCGGCGGCGCCATCTGCGACATCGAGGCCATCGCCAAGATCGCCAAGCGCGCCCGCGTGCCGCTCATCGTCGACAACACGCTGGCCACCCCCTATCTGCTGCGCCCCTTCGAGCATGGCGCGGACATCGTCGTCCATTCCGCCAGCAAGTTCATCGGCGGCCACGGCAATTCCATCGGCGGCGTGATCGTCGATGGCGGAACCTTCGACTGGATGGGCGACAAGCGATATCCCATGCTTTCGGCGCCGCGCCCCGAATATGGCGGCATGGTGCTGGGCGAGACCTTCGGCAATTTCGCCTTCGCCATCGCATGCCGCGTGCTCGGCCTGCGCGACCTTGGCCCGGCCATCTCGCCCTTCAACTCGTTCATGCTGCTGACCGGCGTCGAGACCCTGCCCCTTCGTATGCAACGCCATTGCGACAATGCGCTGGCGGTGGCCGAATTCCTCTCCACCCATCCTGCGGTGAAGTGGGTCAGCTATCCCGGCCTCAAGGGCGACCGCTATTATAATCTGGCGAAGAAATACTGCCCCAAGGGCGCCGGCGCGGTCTTCACCTTCGGCCTCAAGGGCGGCTACGACGCAGGCGTTTCGCTGGTGTCGAACCTGCAGCTCTTCTCGCATCTCGCCAATGTCGGCGACACCCGCTCGCTGGTCATCCACCCGGCCTCGACCACCCACCGTCAGCTCTCCGACGAGCAGAAGGTCGTTGCGGGCGCGGGTCCGGACGTGGTGCGCCTGTCCATC
>CANGOK010000245.1 GCA_947455285.1 Beijerinckiaceae bacterium
ATCAGCACCAACATGCTGCAGGAGCTGGGTGGGGCGACCGTGATCGGTCCGCTGATCGTCGGGCTCGACAAGCCCGTGCAGATCGTGCAACTCGGCGCCAAGGATACGGACATCGTCAATATGGCGGCCCTCGCCGCCTTCAACATCGGCGGCTGATCGTTCATTAAGCCGCCCATCAGGAACGGGTAAAATGCATATCGCTATGATCGGATCGGGCTATGTGGGCCTGGTGTCCGGCGCGTGCCTTGCGGACTTCGGCCATGTGGTCACCTGCGTCGACAAGGACGCAAGCAAGATCGCGGCGCTCCAGCGCGGTCAGATGCCGATCTTCGAGCCCGGCCTCGCCGAGATCGTCGTCAATAACGCGCGGCAGGAACGCCTGTTCTTCACCACCGATCTCGCCAAGGCCGTGCGCGGCGCCGACGCGGTGTTCATTGCGGTGGGCACGCCGTCCCGTCGCGGCGATGGCCATGCGGACCTGACCTATGTCTTCGACGCCGCGCGGGAGATCGCCGCCGCCGTCGACGGCTTCACGGTGGTCGTCACCAAATCCACCGTGCCTGTTGGCACGGGCGATGAGGTGGAGCGCATCATCCGCGAAACCGCGCCCGGATGCGACGTCGCTGTGGTTTCGAACCCCGAGTTCCTGCGCGAGGGCGCCGCGATCAATGATTTCAAACGCCCCGACCGCATCGTGGTCGGCCTTGAGGATCAACGCGCGCGCGAGGTCATGAGCGAGGTCTATCGGCCGCTCTATCTCAACCAGCCGCCCATTCTCTTCACCGCAAGGCGCACGGCCGAGCTCACCAAATACGCCGCCAACGCCTTTCTCGCGACGAAGATCACCTTCATCAACGAAATCGCCGACCTTTGCGAGCGCACCGGCGCCAATGTGCAGGACGTCGCGCGCGGCATCGGCCTCGACAATCGCATCGGAAGCAAATTCCTTCATGCAGGCCCGGGCTATGGCGGCTCATGCTTTCCCAAGGACACGCTCGCCCTCATCAAGACGGGCCAGGACATGGGCGCGCCGCTGCGCATCGTCGAGACTGTCGCCGCCGTCAATACGCAGCGCAAGCGCGCCATGGCGGGTAAGGTGATCGAGGCATGTGGCGGTTCGGTCGAGGGCAAGAAAATCGCTCTGCTGGGCCTCGCCTTCAAACCCAACACCGACGACATGCGTGACGCGCCCTCGATCGATATCGTTGAAGTGCTGGAAGCGGCCGGCGCAAAGGTCTCCGCCTATGATCCCGAGAGCATGGAGCAAGCGCGCCCGCTCATGAACAAGGTGGAATTCTGCAACGACCCTTATCAGTGTGTCGCCGGGGCGCAGGCGCTCGTCATCGTCACCGAATGGGACGCCTTCCGCGCGCTCGACATGAAGCGCGTGAAAGCCGCGCTGGCGCAGCCAGTCGTGATCGATCTGCGCAATATCTATCGGCCAGAAGAAATGCGCCGACTTGGCTTCACCTATGCGAGCGTCGGGCGGGCCTAAGCGCCCGCTATCAGACCGCTACTTGAGCGCCCAGCTCCACCACACGGTCGGAGGGGATAGAGAAGAAGTCCGTCGCATTGGCGGACTGTTTGGACAGCGAGACGAAGAGCTTGTCCTGCCATAGCGGCATGCCTGAATGAGACGAAGTCTTCAGCGTGCGTCGGCCAAGGAAGAACGACGTCGTCATGATGTCGAACTTCAGACCCTCCTTGCGCATGATTGCGAGCGCCGCAGGCACACGCGGGCTTTCCATGAAGCCGTAGTGCAGGGTGATCTTGGTGAAGTCATCCGAGATGCGCTCGATCTCGTAGCGGCGCTTTGGATTGACGCGCGGCACCTGCTCGGTCTTCACCGATATGATGAAGATACGTTCATGCAGCACCTTGTTGTGCTTGAGATTGTGCATGAGCGCAGTCGGCGCGACCTCGGGATCGGAGGTCAGAAACACCGCGGCGCCGGAAACCCGCGTCGGCTTTGATTTCTCAAGCATCCGCAGAAGATCGCGCAACGGAATCGAATCGCGACGGGTCTTCTGCTCAAGCAACTTGGTGCCGCGCATCCAGGTCCACATGATCAAGACCATGGCGATGCCTACAAACATCGGCACATAGCCTCCGTCGAACACCTTCACCACATTGGCCGAGAAGAACGCAAGTTCGATGCACAGGAAGGAGCTTGTCAGCACCAAAGCGCCCCACAGCGGCCAGCGCCAGAGTTTCCACACGACCACAAAGGCGAGGCAGGAATCGACCAGAAGCGATGCGGTGACTGCGATGCCGTAGGCGGAGGCCAGGGCGCTCGACGTCTTGAACATCAGCACCAGCAGAATGACGCCAATGAGCAGGATGCGGTTCACACGGGGGATGAAGATCTGCCCTTCCTGCATATGCGAAGTATGGATGATCTCCATGCGTGGCAGCAGACCAAGCTGAATGGCCTGACGAGCAAGCGAGAAGGCGCCGGTGATCGTCGCCTGACTGGCGATGACCGTGGCCAGCGTCGCGAGCAGAACGAGCGGCAACAGCGCCCACTCAGGCGCGGCGAGAAAGAACGGATCGGCCACCGCGTCGGGATGCGAAAGAATGAGCGCGCCCTGTCCCAGATAGTTCAGGACGAGCGAGGGCAGGATCAGCACGATCCAGGCGATCTGGATCGGCCTGCGGCCAAAATGCCCCATGTCGGCATAGAGCGCCTCGGCGCCAGTGACAGCGAGAAAGACGCTGCCCAGAACCAGAAAGCCGATCATGCCGTGACTTGCGAGAAAGCGCAGGCCGTAACTCGGGTCAAAGGACAGGAAGATGCGCGGCGCATCGCCGATATGGCTAAGGCCCAGCATGGCGATGCTGAGGAACCACGCCAGCATGATCGGCCCGAAGAAACTCGCCACGTCGGCGGTGCCCCGGCTCTGGACCATGAAGAGGGTCACGAGGATGAGAAGCGTGATCGGTATCACATAGGGGTCGAAAAGCGGCGTGACGAGCTTCAGGCCTTCAACCGCTGACAACACTGAAATGGCCGGTGTGATGATGGCGTCGCCGGAAAAGAGCGAAGCGCCCATGATGCCGAGCACGAAGACTGGCCCAGCCGCTTTGGGGAAGGCGTTCTGGGCCAGCGCCATGAGCGCGAGCGTGCCGCCCTCGCCCTTGTTGTCGGCGCGCATGAGGAACAGCACATATTTGAGCGTGACGGTCAGAAACAGCGCCCAGAGCAGCAGGGACACGATGCCGATCACATCGTTCTCAACGAGACCGCCTGCGGTATGCGTATGGGCGAGCGACTCGCGCAGCGCATAGAGCGGGCTGGTGCCGATGTCGCCATAGACGACGCCAATGGACCCAAGGGTTAGGGACCAGATACCGCCATGGGAAAGATGTTCCCCGTCGCCCTTCGCGGGCTCGGAGTCTGTTGCGGCCGCGCCGCTCAGGCCCTCATGCGCCATTGGTCAAGTTCCTGAGCAGTGCCGTTCCGTTCAAGGATGGGTCATATACTCTCTCTGCGCAGGCGCGAGAAGGGGCTGGATCAACACATCTTCCAAAGAAGTATGAATTTCAGAATCATGGTTCCCAAGGCGGGGGTGTTGCCTGCGGGGGCGCTTCCTGCCATCCCTCGGCCATGAGGCCCGCTCCCCCCCTGCCCATCGACGCCGTCGCCGACGACCTGACCCGCTGCCTGGCGAGCCAGACCCGCGCCGTGCTTGTGGCGCCGCCCGGGGCGGGCAAAACGACGCGGGTTCCCCTGATCCTCCTCGACCAGCCATGGGCGCAGGGCAAGCGGTTCATCCTGCTTGAGCCACGCCGCCTCGCCGCCCGCGCAGCCGCCGAGCGCATGGCCCAGAGCCTTGAAGACGCCCTTGGCGGCGTCGTGGGCCTGCGCGTGCGCATGCAGTCGCGCACCTCCGCCCGCACAAGGATCGAGGTCGTCACCGAGGGCGTCTTCGCCCGGATGATCCTTGACGATCCGAGCCTTGAGGGCGTGGCTGGCGTTCTCTTCGACGAGTTCCACGAACGGTCCCTCGACGCCGACATGGGCCTTGCGCTGGCCCTCGACGCGCAAGCGGGCCTGCGGGAGGACCTGCGCATTCTCGTGATGTCCGCGACCCTCGATGGAGCCCGCGTCGCCGCCCTGATGGGGGACTGCACGGTCATTGAATCTCAGGGCCGCGCCTATACGGTCGAGACTCGCCATTCGCCCCGAGATCCGCGCGCGCGGATCGAAGAAGAGGTGGGCAAACTTGTGACCCGCGCGCTGGCGGAGGAATCCGGCTCCCTGCTGGTCTTCCTGCCCGGACAAGGCGAAATCCTGCGGACGGCCGACCTGCTGCGCGAGAGAATCAAGGACCAGGCCGTGGATATCGCGCCCCTCTTTGGGACCATGGATCGGGAGGCGCAGGACCGCGCCGTGACCCCAGCTGCGGCGGGACGGCGCAAGGTCGTGCTGGCGACCTCCATCGCCGAGACATCGCTGACCATCGAGGGCGTGCGGGTGGTGATCGATTCCGGACTGGCGCGTGTGCAGCGCTACGAGCCTGATCTTGGCCTGAGCCGCCTTGAGACCGTGCGCGTCTCGCGCGCCGCCGCCGACCAGCGCCGCGGGCGCGCAGGCCGAACCGAGCCCGGCGTCTGCTATCGGCTCTGGGAGGAGGCCTCGACCGGGGCCATGGAGGCCTATGCGGCGCCGGAGATCCTCTCCGCCGATCTGTCGGGGCTTATTCTCGACCTCGCCGCCTGGGGCGCGCGCGATCCCATGAGCCTCGCATGGCTCGATCCGCCGCCCGCCCCTGCGGTCAAGGAGGCCCG
>CANGOK010000246.1 GCA_947455285.1 Beijerinckiaceae bacterium
GCGCGGCCTGCGGCTCGAAACGCAGTTCGGCCGAGAATTTCCGGACGAGACGCAGCATGGCGTCGTTATTGGCGAGGCAGCTCATGTAGAGCGTATGCGCGCGCCGATTGCGGGCTGCTCGAACGATCCGGCCCAGAAGCTGCGTCCCGACGCCCTTACGGCGCCAGCCTTCTTCGACGCTGAAGGCCGCCTCCGCGCTGTCGCCAAAACCCAGCGGCAGATTATGGCCAATGCCGCGCAATTCTCCCGCGCCGCGCACCGCGTCATGGGTCACAAAGCCATAGATGACATCATCGATGCCAAAGCAGCGCTCCGCATAGGCCGCGATGAAATCGTCAGAGGCTTCCATGCCAAAGCGCGATCTGCGGCTTTGCGCGTCGAGGCGCAGGAGATGATCGCGGAATCCGCTGAGGTCTGCAGGCCTCAGCCTGCGAAGAACGCCGTCGCGGATGATAGGCTTCAACAAGGGGGATCTCCGGGGAAGCCAAAGGGCTGCATTTTCCACTTGCGGCATCATATGCCTGCAAACAACGGGCAGAACTGGCAAATCCGTCCAAGACCTCTTGTCACTTAGGCGAATGACGGAGTCTTGACAGCACCCTTGCGCTGACCCCACGCCCGCGTTTACTGACGGCGGAGCAATTGTCGAGCGCAGAAAGTCTCCATCAGGTGCAAAGCCCCGTATCCGATCGCTACCGCGCCCTCGCGCAGGACGAGGCCATCGAGCTGGACGATGCGCAGCTGCGCGTCGCTGAGACCTTTGACGGGCTTGTCGGAGAACTCGCTCAGCATTCAGCCAGAAGTTCTGGTCTTCTGGCCCGATTCTTCGGCCGTAAATCGCAGGGCGCGCCGCTGCGCGGCCTATACCTCTGGGGGGCAGTGGGCCGTGGCAAGACGATGCTCATGGATCTCTTCTTCGAAGCCGCCCCGGTTGAGGCCAAGCGGCGTGTGCATTTCCAATCCTTCATGGCCGATGTGCACCAGCGTATCCATGAATGGCGCCTCGCCAGCAAGGCGGGAACCGCGAAGGGCGATGAACCCGTCGCGCCCGTCGCTGACGCGCTCGCGGCGCAGGCATGGCTGCTTTGTTTCGATGAATTCACCGTGACTGACATCGCCGACGCCATGATCCTCGGGCGTTTGTTCGACGCGCTCTTTGCGCGCGGCGTCGTGGTGGTGGCGACCTCCAACGTGGAGCCGGGCCGTCTTTACGAGGGCGGGTTGAACCGCGCCCTGTTCCTGCCCTTCATCAAGCGGATCGAAGAGCATATGGAGGTCGTCGAGCTGGACGCTCGAACGGATTTCCGGTTGGAGAAGCTCGCTGGCGCCCCAGTCTATCACGTGCCCGCGGATGTGACGGCCCATGCGGCGCTGACGCGCGCCTTCAAGTCGTTGGCCGGACGCAATGAGGGCGAGCCTCGCGTCATCGAACTTCAGGGCCGCTATCTGCGCATCCCACAAGCTTGCAACGGGGTCGCGCGCTTCACCTTTCATGACCTGTGCGAACAGCCCTTGGGGTCGAGCGATTACCTCGCCATCGCCCGCGCCTTCCATACTGTGGTGATCGACGCCATTCCGGTTATGGCCTACGCCCAGCGCAACGAGGCGCGCCGTTTCACCTGGCTCATCGACGCGCTCTATGACATGCAGGTGAAGGTCATCGCCTCGGCGCAGGATCAACCGATCGGTCTTTATCTGGCGACCCAAGGCCGCGAGGCCTTCGAATTCGAGCGCACGGCCTCGCGTCTGATCGAAATGCGGTCGACTGATTACCTCGCCTTGCGCCATGGCTTGCGCGAGGGCCTTCCAGCCGCGGCTGTCGAGGGTGAGGCCTGACATGGCCCGAGCGGCCAGCAGCGAGCCCACGGACGTTCGCATCCTTGAGTTGGCGGCCGAACACATCCGTCGGCATGGTCTGGAGCGCACCACCGTCGTCGCCATAGCGCGCGAGGCGGCCATGTCCCATGGCAATGTCTACCGCTACTTTCCCTCGAAGGAGGCGCTGGTCGACGCCGTCACCGACCAGTGGCTGAAACCCATCGAGAGCGGGCTGCGCGACATTTGCGACGGCCCCGATCCCGCCTTCGACAAGCTTGAGCGCATTCTGTCGGCGGTGCAGCGCGCCTATCGCAACAAGCTGGAGGCTGACCCGAGGATCTTCGATCTTTTCATCGAAGCCTCCGTTTTGGGGCGAGGGGTCGCCCGCAAGCATCGGCTCAAGCTTCAGGCGGAAGTCCGCGCTGTGCTGGAGGACGGAATGGCCAGCGGCGCTTTTCCAGCGCATGACATTCGCCGTGCGTTACCTTTGGTTTTCGACATTTGCCACAGGTTCATCAATCCGCCGTCCATTCGGGCGGATGTGGAGCTGGCGCGCGCCCAGATCGAAGGGCGGTTTGAGCGGGTGCTGCGGGCGTTGCGGCGGACGCTTGGGAGCGCGGTTCTGTAGGTGACAAATGACAAAATCTGTTTTTTGTCATTACTTTTTGGAAGCTTCGCAAAAGCGCTGAAGCAAGCGCCCAATAGATTGATAAATATATGATAATTTCACATCAGCAGCTCAAGAGCCGGGCTGGCTGGGAAGCGCCGCCTCAATCTTAGACTTTGTCGTGACTTGCCAGCCGTGGCGGGCTGAGTCAAACAACCCACGCCCCGGGGGAGGCTGCGCGCAGCGCCCCAGTAAGAACACGAGAGGACGTCTTTCATGGCGCGTAACAAGATTGCATTGATTGGAGCTGGCCAGATCGGCGGCACCCTCGCTCTTCTCGCCGGCCTCAAGGAGCTCGGCGACGTGGTGCTGTTCGACATCGCTGATGGCGTTCCCCAGGGTAAGGCTCTCGATCTCGCGGAAGCCGCTCCGGTCGAAGGTTTCGACGCCAAGCTTTCCGGCGCGTCCAGCTACGAGGCGATCGCGGGCGCTGACGTCATCATCGTGACCGCTGGCGTGCCCCGCAAGCCCGGCATGAGCCGCGACGATCTTCTCGGCATCAATCTCAAGGTCATGGAATCGGTCGGCGCCGGCATCAAGCAGTATGCCCCGAACGCTTTCGTCATCTGCATCACCAACCCGCTCGACGCCATGGTCTGGGCGCTGCAGAAGGCCTGTGGTCTTCCGGCCAACAAGGTTGTGGGCATGGCTGGCGTGCTCGACTCCGCCCGCTTCCGTTATTTCCTGGCCGATGAGTTCAACGTCTCGGTTCAGGACGTCACCGCCTTCGTGCTCGGCGGCCACGGCGACGACATGGTTCCCTCCGTGCGCTACTCCACCGTGGCGGGCGTTCCGCTCCCCGATCTCGTGAAGATGGGCTGGACCACGCAGGAGCGCATCGACGCCATCGTGAAGCGCACCCGCGGCGGCGGCGGCGAAATCGTCAACCTGCTCAAGACCGGTTCGGCCTTCTACGCTCCCGCTTCTTCCGCCATCGCCATGGCCGAGTCCTATCTCAAGGACCAGCGCCGCGTTCTGCCCTGCGCAGCCTATCTCGCCGGCGAATACGGCGTGAACGGCATGTATGTCGGCGTGCCCGTGATCCTTGGCGCCAATGGCGTCGAGAAGATCGTCGAAATCAGCCTCGACGCCGAAGAGCAGAAGATGTTCGCTACATCCGTCGCTTCGGTGAAGAGCCTTGTCGACGCCTGCAAGACCATCAATCCGGCTTTCGCCTGATTAGCATCGCTTCGGGGCCGCGCCTGTTGCGGCCCCGTTTCACGCATGATCAAGACCGGACCGCGAGCCGGCTGACCAGAGAGACGCTCCATGAACATTCATGAGTATCAAGCCAAGGCGGTTCTGAGGGAGTTCGGCGTGCCCGTCTCTCGCGGCGTGCCGGTTTTTGAAGCAGCGCAGGCGGAAGCCGCAGCCAAGGAGCTCGGCGGTCCGCTTTGGGTCGTCAAGTCGCAGATCCATGCTGGCGGTCGCGGCAAGGGCAAGTTCAAGGAAGCCGCTGCTGGCGAAAAGGGCGGCGTGCGCCTCGCCAAGTCTGTTGAAGAGGTGAAGACCTTCGTTCAGCAGATGCTCCACAACACTCTGGTGACCATCCAGACCGGCCCTGCGGGCAAGCAGGTCAACCGCATCTATCTCGAAGACGGTTCGGACATCGAGAAGGAATTCTACCTCTCGGCCCTCGTCGATCGTGAAACCTCGCGCGTCGCTTTCGTCGTCTCGACGGAAGGCGGCATGGACATCGAAGAGGTCGCTCATAAGACCCCTGAGAAGATCCACACTTTCTCCATCGATCCTGCGACCGGCGTCATGCCGCATCACGGCCGCACGGTCGCCAAGGCCCTCGGCCTTTCGGGCGATCTCGCCAAGCAGGCCGCCAAGCTGGTCAACCAGCTCTATACGGCCTTCGTCGCCAAGGACATGGCGATGCTGGAGATCAACCCGCTGATCGTCACCCCCCAGGGCCAGCTGAAGTGTCTCGATGCGAAGATCTCCTTCGACTCGAATTCGCTCTATCGTCACCCCGACGTGATGGCGCTGCGCGACGAGTCCGAGGAAGACGCCAAGGAAATCGAAGCCTCCAAGCATGACCTCGCCTATATCGCGCTCGACGGCACGATCGGCTGCATGGTCAATGGCGCGGGCCTCGCGATGGCGACCCTCGACATCATCAAGCTCTACGGCGAATCCCCCGCCAACTTCCTAGACGTCGGCGGCGGCGCCACCGAAGAAAAGGTGACGGCGGCCTTCCAGATCATCACCTCGGATCCGAGCGTGAAGGGCATCCTCGTCAACATCTTCGGCGGCATCATGAAGTGCGACGTCATCGCGCGCGGCGTGCTCGCCGC